>NZ_ACPC01000047.1:0-96793 GCF_000175075.1 Bacillus sp. m3-13 | reverse complement strand
TTGGAGGGGGATATTTATGGCATCCAGGGGATGGTGTATGGTCTGGGTGCCGTGTTAGCTGGGATTTTTGTTCCGGTTGCAGCGCGGAAGTTTGGAGATGAAAAGCTGGTTGCAGCGACGATGGTACTTTTTACGGTGGCCATATCGGTCATGGTGTATCTACCTGTTGGCGGCTATCTGTTCATGATGCTGTTGATCGCGCTTGGTAACGGTGGGGCAAGGGTTGCGAGGAATGCCTTCATGATGGATCGGATTCCGAATGAGATTATTGGTAGGGTCGATGGGATGTTGAGGGCAGTTGGGCTGTTGTTGCGGATTGTGTTGTTGGGAATGTTCACGGGGCTTGTGTCCATGGGGCAGATATTGCTGTGTTTTACGATTTTAGCAGGGATTCTGGTTGTCGCTTCGAGTTTTGTGGTCGTTTTTTCGCGGAAAAGTGTTGGAGTGGCTGGTCAGGAGATCGTTAAAGTGTAAAAGGAGCCGAAATGCATGGCTCCTTTGGTTTTGATTGGGGGTGGCGTGGTGATTTATAGTCCAAGTTTTGGATTTATAAGCCAACTTTTTTAGGTTTATCAACCAACTTTCAAAAATATCAACCACTTTGGGCAATTTAAATGCCATTCGGCAAATACCGACAAATATAACACCTAATTTTAATTGAACTCCCTACCACCTGGGTCGGCGTGCCTGTCCCCTCAGCCCACAGGAGATTTCCATATCTTCCTAACTTGTTATTGAATGCTAGTCTAAAGATGAATTATGATAGAGAAGTAATGAAAGCGTTTTATTTAATAGGAGGGGTACGATGGGGAGATTAGTTCATTTTGAAATTCATGTGGATGACATGGAGCGTGCGAAGGGGTTTTATGGAGAGGTTTTCGGTTGGTCGTTTCAGGATTGGAGCGAGTATGCGGGCACTCCTTATTTTGGAGCTGTGACAGGGGAAGAGAGTGAGCTTGGAATTAACGGTGCTTTGATGCAGCGAAAAGGTGCTCCACCTGAGGCCAATCAACCTCTAAATGGGTTTGCCTGCACAATGGGTGTGGAAGAGTACGATGCCACGGAAAAGTTGATCCTTGAGCATGGCGGGAAAGTGGCCGTGCCAAAGTATGCGTTGCCTGGAATGGCGTGGCAGGGGTATTATGTGGACACCGAAGGCAATGTGTTTGGTATCCACCAGCCAGATCAGAATGCGAAATAGAAAGATTTAGAGACAAGACCTGATGTGGGGGTCTTGTTTTTTTAGTGAAATCACCAAAAACGGGTCGGCGTGCCTGTCCCCTCAGCCCAACCGGGTCACCGCACCTGTCCCCTCAACCCACGGTTCAAAAATTCATTCAACAGTCCCGCCATCTCCTTGGGCGTTTTGTTCATCCCACTCTCCAACCAGTTCTTAATCATATAAATACTTCCACTCACAAAGAATATACTTAAGTATTCAAAGGTTTCCGTGTCGACTTGTTTATGAGGAATGAAGTTCTTCAATATGTATTCCTTCGCGATCATCATGCCTTTTTTCTGAAATTGCACTTCGGTGTTTTCGCTCAATAAAATCCTGCAAATATCACTCTTTGACGCAATATATTCAAAGATTTTCTCGGTCATTTGGTATGCCTCGTCTTCTTTTGAGAAATTATATTGGTTAAGCGTTTTGACCATGTCTTTAGTAAATTCATCGTCTATGGAATCCAGCAGATCGTATTGACTGGAATAGTGGGCGTAAAAGGTGGAGCGGTTTATATCGGCTTTTGTACATATTTCTTTTATGGTAATGCTTGCAATGGATTTTTCCTTAAGTAAGTCCAGTAAACTTTCCTTCAGTACCATGCGTGTGTATTGCTTTCTTCTATCCATTTTTTCGCTCATCTTTATCACTGCCTTTCATATAAAACAACACAATAGAATGATTTGTTGTCTATCTAACATCCGGAACGCAACTGTCTGTTGAATACGCAACACGGTGTCTAATATAATAATAAGATGAAAAGGGGTACGACACAAGAGAGGATGAACAATGATAAATATTGCATCACGTATTATAAAACATAAAAAGGCTGTTTTGATTGTGTTTGCGTTGGTGACCATCATCTCGACCGTGGCGCAGTTTTTTGTCTCGGTCAATTATAATATGGTAGATTATCTGCCAGATGATGCCCAGTCGACAAAGGCAATGGAGATCATGGAAAAGGAATTTACCGGCTCTGTACCGGATACGCGGGTCATGATATCTGATGTGACTATACAGGAAGCCGTTACGTATAAAGAAAAATTAGAAGCCATTGATGGAGTGGCAGAAGTGATTTGGCTTGATGATGTGGTCGACTTGAAAACGCCTCTCGAAATAGCGGATCAAGAGATGGTCGAAAGCTATTACAAGAATGGCAATGCCTTGTTCTCCATCAGCGTCCGCAGTGGGGATGAGGTAGCGATTACGGATGCTGTTTACGAGTTGATTGGCGAAAATGGTGCCATTGCTGGAGAAGCAATCAACACGGCGACCTCACAAAAAATGGCGGGGAATGAATCAATGTATGCGGCCATGCTGCTTGTGCCGATCATCATTTTCATTCTGATCATTTCCACAACATCTTGGGTAGAGCCGGTATTCTTCCTGACAGCGATTGGGGTGTCTGTCCTCATCAACTTAGGAACCAACATCTTTATCGGCGAGGTTTCCTTTGTGACCCAATCTGTTGCGCCGATTCTGCAGCTCGCTGTGTCACTTGATTATGCAGTGTTTCTTTTACACAGTTTTTCAGAATATCGAAAAAAGACGAACAATCCTGAAGAAGCCATGGAGCTTGCGATGAAAAAGTCCTTCCCGGCCATTACGGCAAGTGCGGCGACGACGTTTTTTGGATTTATCGCCCTAACTTTTATGGAATTTGAGATTGGTTCTGACCTTGGATTAAACTTGGTGAAGGGGATTGTCCTAAGTTTCATAAGTGTGATGGTGTTTTTACCAGCACTAACATTGTTCTTTTATAAATGGATGGATAAGACGCAGCACAGAAGCTTCATTCCAAGCTTTGAAGGGATCGGGAATTTTGTCGTGAAGTTCCGAGTTCCAAGCTTACTAATTGTGCTTGCTCTCCTTGTTCCGGCGTTCCTCGCGCAGTCCAATACCTCTTTTACATATGGATTTGGGGAACTGCCAGACCATACAAGAGCGGGTGCGGACTATAATAAAATCAACGAATCGTTCGGGGAAATCACACCGATTGTGCTTTTAGTTCCTAAGGGCGAGGTGGCAAAAGAGGAGGAGCTTGTGGCGGAGCTCGAGTCCATGGACTATGTCACAAGTGTCGTTTCTTACGTAAACATGGTGGACCCTGTGATTCCACCGGAGTACTTAGATGAAGAGGTCCGGAACGAATTTTATTCGAAAAATTATAGCCGGATAGTTATCAACACGAACCAGGCGACAGAAGGGGACATTCCTTTTGCCATTGTGGAAGATGTGGATAAAGCCGCATCAACGTATTACGGAGATTCCGCGCTCAGCCTTGGGGAGAGTGTGACGTTGTATGATATTAAAAACACAGTGACAAAGGATAATATATTAGTCAATGTGTTGACGGTATTGACGATCGCCATTGTGTTATTGATTGGTTTCCGGTCGATTTCGATACCGATTGTATTGTTATTGACCATTCAGTCTTCTGTGTGGATTAACTTATCAATTCCGTATTTCTCACAAACCTCGCTGGTGTTCGTGGGGTACCTCATCATCAGTACCGTGCAGTTAGCGGCAACGGTGGATTATGGGATTCTGTTTACAGAGGCTTACACGCACCACCGCAAGGAAATGTCTGCGAGGAAGGCCATTATCAAAACGTTGGATGAGAAGACTTTCTCGATTTCGATTTCAGCAGCCATTCTATCAAGTGTCGGGTTTATTTTATGGATTACGTCTTCCAACCCGATTGTCGGTTCAATCGGATTGTTGTTAGGAAGAGGTGCTTTACTGGCGTTTATCATGGTGTTGTTCTTCCTGCCGGCGATGCTGCTTGTGGGCGATAAATTCATCAAGAAAACGACCTATAAGTCCAATTTTAAAGAGGAGAAGTGATGATGAGAAAGAAAAAACTACTATATGTTACACTTGCCGGAATGATTTTCTTGCCTTCATTTCTTGGCAATGCGAGTGGCGTTTACGCTGAGGAACAACGGAATGTCCGCACTAAGGAAGAGGTTGTCTATGCCACGCTGAAAGCCAATGGTGACCTTGGACCGATCTATGTCGTGAATACTCTTGAGGTTGCGAAAGCTGGAGAAATCCTAGATTTTGGTGATTATAAAACGGTTAAAAATTTAACGGATATGACAGAGCTTGAGCAAGACGGTGAGCGTGTGGTGGCCGATGTGGAACAGGAAGGGAAGTTCTACTACCAAGGGGACTTGGAAGAAGGAACGGAACTGCCTTGGGATGTGACGGTTACGTACCTTTTAGATGGACGTGAGATAGATCCTGCTGAGCTTGCAGGGGAAAGCGGTCATGTGGAGATTCAGGTGGAGACTGCGGAGAATAACAACGTTGCGTCTGTCTTTTATGAAAATTATTTGCTGCAAGTCTCCCTTACACTGCCGAATACGTATCAGAATATCGAAGCATCCGCTGGTGGCATGCAGGCGAATGTCGGGAAAAATAAACAGATAACGTTTACGGTGATGCCTGGAAAAGAAGAACAGCTTCTTGTGGAGGCGGACGTAGAAAACTTTGAATTCAATGGTGTGGAGATTGCCGCAGTCCCATCCAGCCTTCCGATTGATACAACCGGAACGGAAGGGATGACTGATGACATGGCAGAGCTGTCTGATGCCATCGGGCAATTGAATGATGGAGTTGGCCAGCTGCAGGACGGAGTTTCTGAGTTAAATGGCGGTGCCGGGAAGCTTCGAGATGGTTCTGCACAATATAAAAATGGCATCAATCAGCTGAATGGATCCTCATCTGAATTGGTTGGGGCATCGAGCTCGATAAAAGAAGCGTTAGGAACGATTAACCGGGAACTATCCGCTGGTGCGTCCGACATTGATTTAAGCAGTTTGACTGAGTTACCTGCAGGTTTGCATGAGCTTGCGAAAGGTTTGAATGATACGGCAGATGGTCTTGCTACTTTACAGGAAAACTACGCTGCTGCATATGCTGCACTAGATGGTGCGATTACTGAGATTCCTGCCGGGGACCTTACTGAAGAAGAGATTGCTGCATTATATGAAAGTGGGGCAGACCCTGCCGTTGTGGATAAGTTGGCAGCTAACTATGCCGCTGCGCAAAAAGTGAAGGGAACTTATGCACAGGTTCAGGAAGCATCTGCGGCAGTGGAGCCATCCTTGAAGCAAGTCGATGGAGCAGTAAGAGGGATAAGTGGCACGTTGACGACGATTGCGGATGAGCTATCGGCTTCACTAGAGGAAACAGATTTGAGCGGGTTGGCTGAGCTGACAAAAGGCATGGAAACGTTGGCAGTCAACTATGATCAGTTCCACTCAGGGCTTGTAAGCTACACGAATGGTGTTGGCGAGCTGTCCACATCCTATTCACAACTTCACACAGGCTTGATTGGTTTGACAGATGGTACGAGTGAATTGTCTACAGGTGTGGATGAGTTGTCAGAAGGAACAGAGGAATTGTATTCCGAAACCAAAGACCTGCCTGCGAAAATGCAAGCTGAGATCGACAAGATGATTCAGGAATACGATAAATCGGACTTCAAACCAGTGTCGTTTGTATCTGAAGAAAATGAGAAAGTGACTTCCGTTCAATTTGTCATTAAAACGGAAGCGATTAAGATGGAAGAGAAGAAAACGAAGGAAGCGGAGCCGGAGAAGAAGAAAGGGTTCTGGACTTTGTTGAAAGAGTTATTTATGTAAAAGAAAGAAGAGCCAATCCAACTTTAGGATTGGCTCTTCTTCTGTCTTACAACACTCTATCAATAATTTTCTCAAACTCATCACTCACAGATCTTCTGTCATTCAAGATCTGCTCATTCTTAAACGTTACGCTGCCTCTGTTTTTATCCAAATTCAAATTATCCACAACCGAGGATAATGGATTCCGACGCAGTTTATCCACATCAAACAGTACTGTCGTTTCCACATCGCCTTGGAAAATATAAACTTCAATCTCTTCTAATCTTTTAAAATACTTTCCGAATGTAGGGACGAACTCGTATTGTTGGCCAAATACTTTTTCCGTTTTTAAATTGAGGGGAAGTTTCTGGCTTTCCATCTGACGGAATTTTAGTCCGAGAACTCTCAGTGCGTCGAGGATTTGCTCATGCACTTTGGTTGGTTCGATGGTGATGTAATCCTTATCTCTTGGATCGAGGGCATTTTTCACATCTGCTTCAGTTGCAATCCAGACGGGCGGGATGTTCTTCCCGGTTTCAGGATCCTGCATGGTAATAGGTGTATCCAAAGGAATCCGGAAAGAGAATGGAATTTCCTTTCGTTCGCCTGCATGAATGGTAAATGATTCGTTTAGTTTGTGCGTATGTATGACCGTGTTGGTGAGGCGGCTGCTCCCTTCATGACCGTAAAGTGTCATCAGTTTTAAATGAATGGCATCAATTTTCTGATTAGAGTTTCCACCTAAAATCTCCACAATCCCATCCAATACTTCTCCTTGCATAAAATAGTTCTTCTTTAGCTTTGTATCTACTTTTGCCGAGCCGATCCCGACACTTGTAATTAATTTTGAAAATAGGGACATTTCTACTCCTCCTTCAATCGTCTACTAATTAGTACGAAAAGGCGTGGGAAAAGTTTCTTTTATAGAATTAGTAATTTGTGGTATTTTACAATCAAAGTACTTCGGTGCAAAAATTACTTTGACACACACAGTAATATGTTGTAAATTATAACCAGGAGGTGATGGAATGTGGAAAACAAAATATCAACCGATTTGATACGGGGCCATACGGATACGATTATTCTGAATGTGCTTCGCCAAGGGGACAGTTATGGTTATCAGATTTATAAGACCATTATTGAATTAAGTAAAAATCAGTATGAACTGAAAGAGGCAACACTTTATACAGCTTTTCGTCGTCTGGAGAAGGAAGGATCTATTGCTTCTTATTGGGGAGACGAAACCCAGGGTGGCCGCCGCAAGTACTACCGGATAACGGAAGACGGTGAGACGCGCTACGAGCAATACAAGAAAGAATGGAAGTTTGCAAAAGAGATACTTAATTATTTGATAGAGGGAGGAATTGAGAATGATGAGAAATAGTGTGGACAAAAAAGTCCAGGCATATGTAGATGGCCTTTTCACCGGCGTTGGTGAGAGTCAGCAATTATTTGATCTTAAAGAAGAGTTAGCAACCAATCTAAAAGAAAAAATTGTGGACTACAAGAAGGACGGAATGGATGAGTCGGCGGCATTCAAGGAAGCGGTTAGTTCCATAGGAGACCTTAGCGGACTTGTTGATGATATGCGTGAAGTCGGGCAGAACAAAGCGAAGCAGGCGGTGTACTCTTCCATGACAGCGCGAATCTCCGCGGCTGGTTTAATCACTGGAATATTGCTTATCTTGTTCGGTGTATTAACATCTACCATGTTGTATTTTATGGATATGGAGTTGGAAGCTGTTACAGGGACGGCGATTTTCGTGGTGTTTGGGATTGCCATCATTACGTATAGTGGATTAACGAGAGAGAGTAGTAAGAAGTATGCGATGAATAGGGTTCGGGCGATTTTGTATGCAGTGGCAATAGGGTTGGTTGCATTTAGTTTGTTTGTAGCATTTACAACAGGTTTTGCGACTGGTGAGGTGTACATTGCGATTAGTTCTTTCATGATTTTTTTCTTAGTAGGTATTGGTTTATGGCTAGGACTTTTATTTACAGGGACCGATCGAAGAAAGATGGTGGCGAGGTGATATCGCAAAGAAATTTGGCAAAAGAAAACCACCTTCTGCTTCGGTAAAAGAAAAAGGTGGCATTCGTACTTAGTTAAATTGTTGAGAGAGGTGTTGGCGCACTTCTCTCTTTTTTATTATACACCAGAGTATTACGCAGCCACATCCCCTTTTACCTGCAAAAGGTTAGCCTGCTTCAGACGTCTTCTTACTGTGATTCCGATCCAGCTTGCTAAGAATGCTTTAATGAGACCAACAACGATGAAAGGATAAACCCCGAATTTCAGTGCATTCGCCCATGTCATATCCATCACAAATTTTAACTGAACTGTTCCCATCACAAGTGTAATAATCATTCCGACGGTATTGGCAAGCATTGCCCACTTTAAAGTGAAAGATGTTTTTTCTAATATGTAGCCAGTGAAGAATGCAGCTAGGATAAAGCCGAATATGTATCCTCCGGTTGGACCGACTAGGACCCCTGCTCCGCCTTTCATTTCTGCGAACACTGGTAAGCCGACTGCCCCAAGCAGGACGTAACAGACCATCGACATTGCTCCATATCTGCTACCAAGGATCGTTGCAGCAAGTCCCACTGCAAGTGTTTGTCCGCTGATTGGCACAAGCGGTAAAGGGATTTCCATTTGTGCGAGTACTGCTGTGATCGCTGCGAACATTGCGCATAAAATTAGCCATCTTAATCTTTCGTTTTTTGCCGTCATTTGATGTTCCTCCATTTTTGTTAACTTTTTAATAAATTTAGTTTACATAAGTTTCGGAATAATGAAAAGACTTTTTGTTCCATTCACTTAAAGGATTTTTATAATTTTCCTAGAAATTGTTACTACATAAACCTTGAAGGAGGAAAAAATAATGATTAGTAAGCTCGGTCAAGTCATGCTTTACGTTAGTAACCAGGATGAAGCGCTAAAGTTTTGGACGGAAAAAGTAGGCTTCCAAGTAATTTCGGAAGAAGATAATGGGGAAGGGATGAGATGGATTGAAATAGCCCCTTCTAAAGAATCGGAAACAAGCATCATCCTGCACAATAAAGAGTTTGTTGCTAGAATGTCACCTGAACTTAACTTGGGTACACCTTCTTTGATGTTTTTGACGGAGGATCTGGAAGGGTTATATGATAAATTGACTGAAGAAAATGTAACAGTTGGCGAGATGGTCCATATGCCTTTTGGTAAGGTGTTTAATTTTGCCGATGGGGAAGAGAATTATTTTGCGGTGATGGAGATGGGAAAATAACAGTCGACTTGATGTGTCTGCCTCTATTCGATCTGCAATGATGGCTTCTTGTTTTGCCGCTACTCCTTAAGGGAACACAAAACGATAACCTATTTATAGGAGGAGTTCAAATGGCTAAAACAATATTCATTACAGGAGCAGGAACTGGGCTTGGAAGAGGTGCTGCGTTAGGACTTGCCAAGAAAGGGCATAGAGTCATCGCCACAACGGAACTGACATCCCAGAAAACGGACCTTTTACGGGAAGTGGAGAATCAAGGGCTGGATATGGAAGTTTTTAAGCTCGATATTACCAACCCTCTTGATTTGGAACAGATGGAGAAATACGATTTTGACGTGTTTGTGGCAAATGCTGCAATCAATGAGGGAGGGCCTCTTGGGGAAGTGCCGATGGAAAGATTTCGGGCCCTTTTTGAAATCAATGTATTCGCGACCCTTGAAACCGCGCAGATTGCTGCAAGGAACCTTGTGAAAAGGGGAAGCGGAAAAATAGTCTTCATGAGTTCCATGGCGGGTATTTCCGCGACACCGTATGTGGGGCCTTACACGGCAACCAAGCATGCATTAGAAGGTATCGCGCAGACGATGAAATCTGAGCTGGAAGAGTTCGGTGTGAAAGTGGCAACCATCAATCCGGGGCCATACGCAACTGGCTTCAATAAACGGGCTGCAGAGGAAAAGTGGAAATGGTTTGATGAAGAAAAGCATTTTACAAGAAAAGCAGATATGAAAGAGCAGGAAGCGCAGCTGAAAGAGTTCCATCCTGAAGATATGATTCAAAAGATGGTGGAAATCATTCCGGCTGATGACCATAAATTCCGCACTGTCTATCCTGAGGAGACAGAGAAACAGTTGAAAGAGACGGAGCAAGAGCGATGGGATATGAGGATTTGAGTGGAAAGTATATAGAGCTGGAGACCTTGCTTTTTGGGAAGGTCTCCGGTTTTTTTGTTGTTTGAATGGTGGTGTTTATGAAGACATGAGTGAGGTAGAAATAGGAGGAGAGATGTCTTCATTCGAGGTATGAAGACATGAGAGAGGTGAAAATGCGAGGAGAGATGTCTTCATTCGAGTGATGAAGACGTGAGTGAGGTGAAATTAGGAGGAGAGGTGTCTTCATTTGAGGTATGAAGACATGAGTGAGGTGAAATTAGGAGGAGAGATGTCTTCATTCGAGGTATGAAGACGTGAGTGAGGTGAAATTAGGAGGAGAGGTGTCTTCATTTGAGGTATGAAGACGTGAGGGCCGGAGAAACGAAAGCAGAAAGGTCTTCATCCGCCTACGTTTAACACTCCATCAAAGAAATTCATCCAAGCTGCCCCCAACTAATCAATTAGCTATGGTAAAATAATCCTGAAAACTAGTTACTAAAGGAGTAGGCCAGTTAATTATATGGAGCGAACTAGATTGTGATGAGTATAAGTTAAAACCATACATATATCAGATATTGAAGATAAGGTCATTGAAACAAATCTGGAATGAAGTGAAGATACTATAAGGATGGTTCTCCTGCTTCTGTGTAAGAGGCAGGAAACCATTCTTTTATTTTTAAAATTATTTCAAAACTTTTTTGAAGTTCGCCCGTCTATACAGTGTCAAAAAAATGAAGGGGGAAAGCCGGTGTCATTCTATAAAGAAAATGAGATAGAGGAGTGGTATAACCAATATCACCAGACTATCTTCAAATATATTATCCTCATGGTCAAAGACAGTCAGCAGGCAGAGGATTTGACGCAAGAGACTTTTTTAAGGGCATATAAGCATCATCATACATATAAGAGGGATTCTTCCCCGAAAACATGGCTCTTTAAAATTGCACATAATTCCACAGTCGATCACCTTCGAAAAATGAAGCCTATAAGGTTATTTCAGCAAGTCTTTCAAAAAGAGCAGTCCGCTTCATCTGAGGATATTGTCATTTTGAAAGAAAATTCACGTGAACTTTATGAGGCACTGAACAATTTAAAGGATAGTTATAAACAAGTTATCATCCTTAGAAAAATAAAAGGCTTTTCTATTCTGGAAACAGCCCACATCCTGGATTGGTCGGAAAGTAAAGTGAAGTCAACCTTGTTTCGGGCGATGCAGACCTTGGGTGAACATATGAAGGAGGAGGAAAATCATGAAGAGAAACAGTTTAGAAGGTGACTACGGTTTGGACCAATCTTTGAAAAGGTTAGAGCATGATGTGGAGTGGAATCATAATAGAGCCGGTTTGGTAAGGGATCGAATCCAAGCTGACATCTATAAGCTGAAGAAAAAACGGAGAGTGACCAAATTTCTTATTGTTGCAGCAATGGTGTTTCTCTTAATGGGTACTCCTCTTTTACTTCAAGAACATTGGGGATCGTTAACGAGTGATTCTACTGAAATAAAAAAGGAAACTGTACTTCCTGTTGACGAACCGATTTCAGCAAAAGAGCAGGAAAATGACATCATTTTGGATTCGGAATATCAATTTTTTCCTTTGAATGCACAGCAATACGTAGAAGGAATTAGCGGTGAGCCTACTATAATGAAGGATTCATATGCTAAATACCCATATCAACTCAGTGACCGTCCAGTGGAATTTCTACATGTCCTGATTGAACCCCATGAACTATCCCAGGAAGAAATGATAAAACAATTGAATCCTGAAGTAAATTTTCATCCCGCTGAAGCCTACGAGTCGGAAGAATTATTAGTTGGAGAACATCCCGCAGTTCTTAAAGTTTCCGGGCAAGTAATGGGAGGAATTAATTTAGAAGTAGTTACTGAAAAATTTGTCTACCTTTTCACAACTCCTAAGTCATTCCAACCTAAGGATATGACAAATGAAGAGATAGAACGGCTAAAAGGAGATTTCATTGAACTTGCAACATTATTTCAATTTAAATGAAGGAGCGGCCCCCTCGTTTCCTAGTGTAAACTAGAATAGCGGGGGAACCGCTCTTTTTTTTTGAAAAACTGTAACCAAAGAACAATCCTCACGTCCTTAAAGTAAGCAAATTTGTGATAGCTATAGAGAGATAGGTGAAATAAATGGAGGGAGAATGGTCCATTCGAAAGCTGAATGATTGGTATGAGCGTTATAGTGATGAGGTTTTTCGTTATGTTCTGATGATGACCGGTGATCCAGAGATGGCGAAGGACTTAACGCATGATACGTATATCAAGGCTTATCAAGCAATAGATCGTTATAAAGGAGAGACAAGTGAAAGGAATTGGCTGTATCGGATTGCGCGGAATGCGACAATAGATGAGTTTCGGAAGAGAAAGCCTTTTCGATATGTGGCGGATTCTTTTGCCGCTACTGCGATGCTTTCGGCAACGGAATATCTACCCGAGCAGGTGACGCAGCAAGGGGAGTATGAAGCGTATCTGTATCGTGCCTTGCAACAATTGAAAAGGTCGTATCGGGAGGTCATTATTTTACGCAAAATAAAGGATTTGACGGTGAGGGAGACAGCGGAAATCCTGGGTTGGAGTGAAGGTAAGGTGAAGACCACTTTGCACAGAGCGTTGGAATCCTTGAAGAAACAAATGCTGAAGGAGGGCTATAACCATGACGCATGAGAAAGATGAGAATCGCTTGGATCGGACATTAAAGGGGTACCAAGAGATCAGGATGGATGATGAAGGGAAAAAGGAAATTCATGAAAGAGTGAAGGGGTCAGTTAGACAACGGGAGATAAGACAACAAAGGAGATGGGATATGAGGCCGGTCGTTTCATTTATGTTGGCTGGATTTTTGTTGGTGGTTGGTGGGTATTTTCTTGCGAATGAGTTGATTTTTTCCGAAGATAAGGATACAAGTTTGACGGTGGAGGAACAGAATGAAGACGTTGTTGAAAAAGGAAATGGAGGAATAACTCCGTACACTAGTTTAGAAAAAGCGGCATCTGCTAAACTGGGGACAGAGGTTAAGATTCCGTTTCATGCTGATGTTCCTTTACAGACTGCTTTTATCATTAATGACGGGTATATTTTGGATGATGAGGAGTTTATCGGTGATCCGGTAGTGGCAGCGTTTGTATATAGTACTCTTGAATCGGGTGAAGAGGAAGAGAAGTCAGAGGAGCTTAGTAAGTTAAAGTTATCGCCGGGGACTGATTTGATTTATGGGGAGTTTTTGATAAATGATAAGCACATGATTGGGCTGAACATTTTGAATGGAGAAACTACCCATATTGATAGAATTAATCGCAACCTTATTGGTGAAGAGAAAACTATTGCCGGAAAAACGGTTTACTATAGTCATAGAAAAGATTCTATCCCAGAATCATTCAGAATAAGTTTTCCGTGTGAACGAAGATGTGTATGCATTCTACTTTTAATGCGGAAAGAGTGTCGGAGAGTTATGCGTATGCTTTTTGTTGGAGAAGTCGTTAAAGCAGATAGAAGAGTAAGAGTAATATAGAGAGGGGTTCTTTCGCATTTAGCGAGAGAACCCCTCTTTATTTAGAACTCTAATGTAATAAAGCTTTTAAGGGACTCTTTGAAATTCAAAGGCGCTTCTGTGGTTTTTAGGTTATTATAATCTGCTGAAGGCATCCATTTTTCAAGAATTGGTAAACATTCTATCAGGTCATTCTGTCGGGTGCCGATGGTTTTATCCGTTAGTAGGTGGAATCCGAAATCTGAGTATAGTTTTATAGCCCGGTAGCTGCCAGGTTGAGTGTGCAGGTACACGGGATATTCGTTATTCGGCACTTCCTTCATGATGATGGAAAGCAAGGCTCGCCCGATACCCTTTCCTTCATGTGATTTCAGCACTTTGAACCAATGAATAGTCTGGAATTTATTATAAGCCTTCCATAATAAGCAAGTTGCCACAGGGCGATCTTGCTCATCGCAAACGAAAAGGGTGTTCGTAAAAAAAAGTTTTTCGTTTCCGCCATAGACAGTTTTGAAAAATTCCATCATAAATGAATTGTACTCTTTGGCAGTTGCTTCATCGTCAAACGGCATGCTAGCCCAAATATCCAGTTCGTCCTCCCGCATACTGCGGACATAATACCCTTTTGGTAAATGAGTTAATGCATCTTTGTTAAGTGACGAACACATCATAAATATATTTAAATCAGGGATTTCTTCCATTATACTTCGCTCCTTCCATGTAATCTGATTATTTTGCTTTACTTTCCAAAACCTGCTTCGCCATCTCCATATATTCTTCCAAACCTGATTTGAGTGCGAATTCCGCAATAGCTATCGGGTATGCTGCTGTCAGTTCCATTACGTGCTGAGCCATTCCTGGCCACACATATCCACCAGTTTTTTCATAGTGATGGATCAACTCTTTTAACACATCTTCTCCAAAAGTGCGGTAGTGCGCTACAAAGTCGATGGCAATGTCGCCTACGGCTGCCTCGGTCCAGTCGATAAAGCCAGTGACCTTATTTTCTTCATCAATCAATATATGACCTGCATGCAGGTCGCCGTGTACAAGGGCGGTTTGTTTTGGCCAAACTGAGTTATCATTTAACCAGTTCTGCCATCTTTGCCACAGATCAGGATGGACATCAAAATTCTCTTTTACTTTTTCCATTCTTTTTGCCATGTTTTCACGGATATCTTCAGGTGTTTCAACAGGGAGACCTGCAGAACGGGCTTCCTCATGTTCGATCCGGTGTAGTGATACTAAAGCTTCTGCAAGTGTTTCATTAAAAACAGTTGGAACGTTCTTTTCGTCCAGGACCCATACATATGCCTGGGCTTTGGGATCTATGGTAGCGGCCGGCACTCCAGAGAGTTTTTTATAGGCTATCAGTGAATCCGTGTAAATCTTCCAGTTTGGTGCTTCCACACTTAGCTGTGCGCCCACTAGTTGAAGGGTACGCTTTTCCTTTTGGGTGGAAGCCATCACATCTTCTCTTCTAGGTAAACGTAATACCCATTCCTCCCCTTTGGCATCTTCAGCAAAAACTACTAGGAAGTCCAGTCCGGATTCGTTATAAGTCAGGGAGTCAGCCAGTATATCCAAGCCATTATCTTTCGCAATTTCTATTACTTTTTCTTTTGTTAAAGTCATCATTCATTCTCCTCTTTTTTTTATTATGGCGTCCAGTGAGAAGAGTAGATGGGTAGGGAAAATAAAACTAAGTCTGCGAACCCAATTAAGGCTACACATAAAAAAGGCATAACAAAAAGAGGGTAGACTGTCCCCTCTTTTTTCTACAGATCATATTAGCATCGTAAAATAAAGGTTTCCTAAAAGTAGGCAGACCCATCCCATATACCCTGCACACAGGCAGAGCCTTTGAACGTATTCAATTAACGGTTCAAAGCTTGGAATCGAAGTCGCATACTTGCAGTCATAGGAAAATCCTCCATTTCTTCAAAAGTTACTATTAGTCTAGCATGGATGATGGAGGGGAGGCAAGGGACGTAAAAACAATTTTACATATATCTTCTACGGTTTATGTTTGTGGATTAAAATATAGTTAAGTATAAAGGGGGTATTAAAATTGTTGCTTTTACTTTCGATTCTCACTATTCTTCTGGGCAGCCTGTATCTTTTTGCAGTGGAAAAACAACATAAATCATTGGCTTATCTCTTGAAGCCAGGGACAATGGTCATCGTAATTCTAATAGCAATATTGGGCTTTGGGGATTTGTCTTCTACATATAGCTGGTGGATCTTGGCGGGTTTATTATTTTCTATCCTAGGTGATATATTCTTAATGCTTCCAAAGGATCGTTTTGTGTATGGATTGGTATCCTTTTTGGTAGGGCATGTATGCTATGTTGTCGCGTTTTTTAAAGTTTCCGGCAATGGAGAGGTAAAGATTTGGGTAACTGGAGCGTTGCTTTTAATTGCTATTTTCTATCTCATTAAATTGTCCAAGGGAGTTTTTCATTCAGGGGGCATTACACTTTTCCTTTCGGTTACGGCATATGTAACGATCATCACGTCCATGGTATGGGCAGCATTCTATAGTCAACAGCCTCTAATCATTGCAGGCGCCATCTTGTTTTTCTTTTCCGACGCGATCCTTGCTTGGGATAGATTTGTCGGTAAGCTAACATATAGAAACTTTCTGGTGATGATCCCTTATTATTTGGCACAATATCTTTTTGCCGTTTCTTTGCATTGGATGTGAATTAGAGAGGGCTAGTCATATTGAATTTACTATTCCTCACAACCAACAAATCTCAAAAACAACCCTCCGCGCAAACTTATCACTTGTCGTCCACAATTATCCGTCGTGACAGTTGGTGCGAATGCAAATGAACCAACTGTATCAAAGCAACGCTCCTGGCAGCTATCTTGTGGGCAAGTATAGGAGATTACTTGATTTACAGTCTGCACGACGTCCATGGTAAGTTCACAAGGTGGGCCAAAACGAAAACCTGGCAAGTCTGGAATCAGTTCTCCTACGTTGATGTGAAACTTGGCGTTCCCAATTAGGCGGACTGCATCCACTAGCACCGGGCAAGGGATGGTCCTGCCACTTGAATCTGTACATGTGCCTTCTAATTCTTCTAATTTCAGCACGCAGACAAGGTCACTTATGTCAGAACAGGCTTTAAAAGAGTCAAAATTCATAAACCGAAATGTGAATCCATCAGGAACAATGGCACTTGCACAGTACTCTAGGCGAAGGTTGCAGCCTTCTTGCTGAAGTTCCATCTCCTCTACCAATTCTCCCTCAGCGTTATAGTAAACAGCATTCTTATTTTCTATCATTATCTTTCGCTCCTTTTTCTATTTTCACAAACAATTACAACCATCAAACCCAAGGAAGATCCCGCCGAAAAAAGTTACGATTTGGCGACCGCATTCATCTGTAGTTATAGTGGGAAGCGCGGCAAATGCTCCTTCATTGCGGAAGCATTTTTCGCGGCATGTTTCGCCTTGAGAGGAGTAGGAAAATACTTCATTTACAAACACAGTTGTTTCCATGCCAAGTCTGCAAGGTCCAGGCCCTAATGGAGTACCTGGTGTATTGGGAATTAGATTACCAATGTTCACTTGAAATCTTGCGGTACCGACCAATCGGACTGCATTCAAGAAAAGCTGGCAAGTAATCGTGCCGCCACAAGGATTAGGTGCAGTCCCTTGAACCTCCTCAGGCCTTACTACGCAAAACAATTCACTCAAATCTGAGCAAATACTGGAATCAAATCCGGAAAATTCAAAGGTGAACCCATCCGGAACGATGGCACTGGCACAAAACGATATGGAAGTACCAAGTGGCAGGTTTTCTTCCAGTTGGTCCACGATTTCTCCATCAGCATTAAAATAAATCACATCTTTATTTTCTATCAATTAAATCCGCTCCTTAAGAAAGAATCTATTACTTCTACTAGCATATGAATCTTTACTAGATTTGACAGGGACAGGTGCTGATTTAATAGAAAAAAAGTAGAGCGGATGATTCGGGAGGAGGGTATTTGGGGCTCTACGGAATCAGGCGAAAGCTTATGAATCAGAAATTAATCATGAAAAAGGAGAGTGCCGGGTGGAGGCACTCTCCTTTTTAGTGGTTTTGTGAAAAGCCATTTGTGAGCTTGGATGCAAGTGCTTTACTCTCTGCTCTTCTTTTGCGTCGGGCTTTTGCACGTTCTTCACCCACTTGGTGCAAATAGATCTCCTCTTCGGTTTCGGGGGTGATGGATGGAACGGGTGCAGGTTTACCTTGTTCGTCAAGCGCTACAAACGTCAAGAAAGCAGTGGCTGCAATGGTGCGAGTGCCTTTGGTTAAGTTTTCAGCCGTCACTTTTACGAAAACCTCCATGGAAGAATTGCCAGTCCATGTGACATACGACTCAAAAATGACCGCATCTGTCGGTCGGATTGGTGATAGGAAATCCACTGAATCCATGGATGCTGTCACACATTCACAACGGCACATGCGAGCGGCTGAAATGGAGGCGAGCATGTCCACATCTGATAACAGTTTTCCCCCGAACAGGGTGTCATGGTTATTGATGTCATTTGGAAACACCCGGCTTGTCCGGATAACGCGGGTATCTTTACAGGTTTTGTTCATTGAGATTCTCCTTTTTTCTGCTATGTATGGAGATAATTTTAGCATTATTTTCCTTAGACCCAAAATGTGAACTGTCTTTTGGTGAGCTTCATTAATTAATTTTGGGGTACTAGAGGGTATAATAGAAGTAACGACAAGACAGACGAAAAGAAGGGGATTTGATGAACTCAAATAAAATTGGTTGGAATTTTGACAATAGCTATGAATCATTGCCTGAATTGTTTTTTTCTGAAATAAAGCCGAATCCTGTGGAAGCGGCTAAGTTGATTGTGCTTAATGAATCAGTGGCTGATGATCTTGGACTTCGTACGGATGCATTAAAGGGGTCGGACGGTTTGGGCGTTTTTGCTGGAAACACGGTTCCAGAAGGTGGTTCTGGGATTGCGCAAGCTTATGCAGGACATCAGTTTGGCAATTTTACGATGCTTGGGGATGGTCGCGCGCTTTTGGTTGGAGAGCAAATTACGCCTGATGGTGGCCGTTTTGATATTCAGCTAAAGGGATCAGGACGGACTCCGTATTCCCGCGGTGGGGATGGCCGCGCTACTTTGGGACCGATGCTGCGCGAGTACATTATTAGTGAAGCAATGCACGGTTTGGGGATACCAACGACTCGTAGCTTGGCAGTTGTAACGACGGGGGAAGAGGTGTTGCGTGAAGGTCTATTGCCTGGAGCCGTAATGACCCGCGTTGCATCAAGTCATCTCCGCTTTGGAACATTTCAGTTTGCAGCGCAGTGGGGAGATATGGAGAAGTTGCAAGCGTTGGCGGACTATGCAATGAAGCGCCATTACCCAGAGTTGGATGCTGATGATTATCTTGGATTTTTTAGAAAAGTGATGGAGCGACAGGCGGAATTGATTGCGAAATGGCAGCTAGTTGGTTTTATCCACGGTGTGATTAATACAGATAATATGACGATCAGCGGGGAAACAATCGACTATGGACCGTGTGCGTTCATGGATGTGTATGACCCGGCGACGGTGTTCAGTTCCATTGATGCGCAGGGACGGTATTCTTATGAAAACCAACCGCGGATCGGTGGCTGGAATTTGGCGCGTTTTGCAGAAGCGTTGTTGCCTTTGTTTGATGAGGAGCAGAAGCGTGCAGTGGAGTTGGCGCAAGAAGAGTTGTATAAGTTTTCGGACTTGTATAAGGGCTATTGGCTGGCAGGTATGCGTTCGAAGCTGGGCTTGTTTGGTGAAGAGTCTGGAGATGAAGCGTTGGTGCAAGGGCTGCTTGATGCGATGAAGGAAAATAAGGCGGATTTTACGAATACGTTTCGTGATTTGACGTTGGGGGAGCTGGATTTGGAAGTAAGGCCTGCTTTCGCGGAATGGCATTCGTTGTGGCAGGAGCGTTTAGGAAGGCAGTCTTCGAGTGCGGAAAGTATGCGGGAGTTGATGCAGAAGAGTAATCCTGCGGTTATCGCTCGTAATCATCGGGTCGAAGCGGCTTTGTTGGCTGCTGTGGAGCATGGGAATTATGGTGTGATGGAGAATTTGGTGAGGGTGTTGCGTGATCCTTTTGCGTATTCTGCTGAGCAGGATGATTATTGTGTGGCGCCGGGGGCGAGTGTGACGGCTGGGTACCGTACTTATTGTGGGACTTGATGGGGATTTTCGTTTTGGCATGAACTCGGCTGATTTTGGCACGAACTCGTGCGGTTTCGGAACGAACTTGGTTGATTTCCGCACGAACTCGGTCGTAGATTAGGTTTGTTGTGTTAAAAATACCCATCTCAGTGCCTGAAATTAGATTGGAATAGGAAAAACGGTAACAGAGAGGCGGTCTCAGTGCCTGAAATTAGATTGGAATAGGAAAAACGGTAACAGAGAGGAGGTCTCAGTGCCCGAACTGTGATTAAAACAGGAAAAACAGTAACAGAGAGGCGGTCTCAGTGCCCGAACTGTGATTAAAGCAGGGAAAACGGTAACAGAGAAGCGGTCTCAGTGTCCGAACTGCAATTCAAACAGGAAAAACGGTAACAGAGAGGCGGTCTCAGTGCCCGAACTGTGATTAAAACAGGAAAAACGGTAACAGAGAGGCGGTCTCAGTGCCCGAACTGCAATTCAAACAAGAAGTACGGTAACAGAGAGGCGGTCTCAGTGTCCGAAATGCAATTCAAACAAGAAAAACGGTAACAGAGAAGCGGTCTCAGTGTCCGAAATGCAATTCAAACAAGAAAAACGGTAACAGAGAAGCGGTCTCTCCCCCCGAAACAGACCAAGGGACAATTACCTCAAAGCTTTTAAATGGTTTTCATCTTGAACTAGAACATATCTTCCAATGAAAAAAGGTCAAGGATTCCTCATCCTTGACCTTCTTTATTCCCCAACCATCTAAGTCAGCTGTTGCTCAGCAAACTCGCGATACAACTTATGCAACGCCACTAACTCCTGATGAGTCCCCATCCCAGTGATCTCACCTTTTTCAATGAAAATAATCTTATCCGCATTCACAATCGTAGACAGGCGATGGGCAATCACAAAAGTAGTCCGGCCTTCCATTAGTCGGGTCAGAGCTTGCTGGACTATTCCTTCAGATTGACTATCCAGACTTGCGGTTGCTTCGTCCATCATCAGGATTTTTGGATCTCGTAAAAAGGCACGGGCAATCGCGATGCGTTGGCGCTGCCCGCCTGATAGCATGACACCGCGTTCGCCAACCTCAGTATCAAGACCCTTTGGAAACTCTTGAATGAACTGGTCTGCATATGCCATTTTGGCTACTTCCCATAAGCGGTCATCTGTAAGCACCTCTTTATTTTCCAACCCATACGTCAAGTTATCCCGAATGGTTCCGGCCATCATCGGGCTGTCTTGTGAGACATAGCCGATCTGCTGGCGCCAAGCTTTCATGGATAACGAGCGGATAGGTAAAGCACCAACAAAAATTTCTCCGTCTGTTGGTTCATAAAAACGTTCAAGCAATCCGAAAAGCGTACTCTTCCCGCCGCCACTCGGTCCTGCAAAAGCAACCATCATGCCAGGTTCAACATCAAAGGAAACATTGCGCAAAATAGGCTCGTCTTCGTTATACCCAAAGGATACATTTCTAACGAAAACAGGTTGATTGGTAATATCCGCAGCCAATCCCTCTTGTCCTGGCTCGTCCTCAATTTCCAGAATATCAATGATTCGTTCCGTCGCACCTTTAGCCTTCTGTAACTGTGTAAAAAACATTGTAAAGGATGTAATCGGAAAAATAATTTGAAACAGATAAAGCAAGAATGCAACCAGCGCCCCGGTTGTCATCGTTCCTTCTGCAACACGAATTCCGCCGTAGCCGATGATCACAACGATGACAAGCATGACGACCATATACATAAGCGGTCCGATGATGGCAAAGATTCGAGCTTCCCTCAAACCAAATGTCAGTAGTGTACGAATACCAGACTGCCCCTTTGCTTCCTCCGCTGTTTCCGCATTGGACGCTTTCATCAAACGAATCTCACTTAGAGTTTGCTGAACACTGCCGGTGAAATTAGCCGTTTCATCTTGCATGCCACGAGAGATTTTAGCCATTTTTGTACCAAGTGGAATCATGACAAGCGTCGTGACTGGAACAGAAATCAGCATAAGTAAGGTCATTTTCCAATCCATGATAAAGAGAATGGTGACGGCTCCAATGATAGTGATGATCCCTGTGATGAACTGGGGGAAGTGCTGGGAGATTAAATCTTTCACAATCCCGGTGTCGTTAACCACACGGCTGACCGATTCTCCACTTGTCTTTTTGTCAAAATAACTGACAGGAAGGCGGATGAGTTTGAACCACATTCTCTCGCGAAGGCCGGCAACGATGCTTTGGCCGACATAAGCAAGGGAGTAGGTGGAAAGTCCGTCAATAACGGCTTGGACTATAAAGACAGCCGCAATGGCAACAATCAGTCCAACACTGAGCGATTCCATGGAAAAACCGTCAACTAGTTGCTGAGTGAGCAATGGGATGGTTAATCCAACCATTGTGGTGATAAGGCTGCCGACTAACCCGAGTGTCAGAGCAACTTTGGGTATATTGGTCGACAGGATGAGAGCGATGAATTTCTTCAAATTCTTATTTTTTGATTGTTCCATTTATTGTGATCTCCTTTAAAGGGCTTGTTTGATAATTGTACGTTTATAAGACAAGTAAGTTCCTCTATCATTGTGACAGATTGAGGAACATGTTTCCAATTTTACAGTTGACAACAGTATTTCCAAAGGTTTATATTTTAATTAAACAGTGGTCAATAAAAAGGATGAGTAAGTAAATGACACCTAGAAAAGCAGTAGCAAATGAATTAACACAGAATATGGTAATGGACGCAGCTCGGGAGTTGTTCCGAAAAAAGGGGTATCAACAGGTTTCCATGCGGCAGATAGCAACAGAGTTAGGTTATAGTCATGGTGCTATTTATTATCATTTCAAAAATAAAGCAGAACTATTTTATGCCATGATTGAAACAGATTTTAAAGAGCTGGATCAATGGCTGGACAATGTGATGATGCAGGACCTTGATAACAGAACGAAATTAAAGCAAGTTTTGCTTGAATTTATCCGATTTGGCCTCACGCACAAGAGCCAATATGAGATGATGTTTTTGTTGTCAGATGAGGAAGTGAAGAGCTATGTCAATAAAGGGCCGAATGAATCTTATGAGAAGTTTGCTAAAGCCATAATGGAGTTGAGCAATAAATCTATAAGCATCCAGCAGGCATGGTCTATTTTCCTCTCGTTGCACGGTTTTGTCAGTCATTACTGTAGGTGTGATGCAGACTATGATGAAGTAAAAGGGTTAGCAGAGTCACATGTGAATTTTATCCTAACATCTTTAGGGTAAAATTTTTTAGAGGTTTATTGACCAGTGGTTAAAAAATAGGGGGTATCTTTTATGAAAAAAGCAATGGTGATTGGGGCTTCAGGCGGGATGGGGTATGCACTCGTAATGGAACTTGTTAGTCGTGGAGTGGAAGTGGTGGCTTTCGCCAGAGGAAAAGAGAGACTCGAGGAGCTTTTTGGCAGAGAAGAAAACGTGACGATCCTAGCTGGAGACGCAAGCGAAAAGAAATAAGTTTCCCTTGCTGCCGATGGAGTGGATGTGATCTTTCATGCAATGAACCTTCCGTATGAAGAGTGGAAGGAAAAACTTTTAACCAGTGACTCAAAACAATCATAGAAGCAGCAGAAGAGAACGGTGCAAAGCTTGCGGTGGTGGATAAATATCTATGCATATGGTAAAAGTGGTGGGAGTCGGCTGAAAGAGTGTATGGAGAAAAAACCGCATACCAAAAAAGGGAGACTTCGAAAGGAAATGGGGGGAAATGATTCAGCAGGCCAACATTCCGACTTTGATCTGCCACTTTCCAGACTTCTACGGACCAAATGCAACGAATACCTATATTCACTTTACCCTTGAACAACTTTTGAAAAAGAAAGAAGGGTGGTTTTGTCGGACCAAATCATATTGAAAGAGAATTTATTTTTACAAAAGACGGGGCCAGGGGGATGGTGGAGTTAGCTTTAAGAGAGGATGCCTATGGACACAATTGGAATATCCCTGCTGTGTCGACCATTACCGGGCGTGATTTCGAAAAAATAATAAAAAAGCAACTAGGAAAAGATAAGCAGCTTTACTACATCACCAAACCGATGTTTGCGCTATTTTCCCTTGTTGCTGGGAAAGGAATGCGTGAGGCAATAGAAATGCAGTATATCAATGCCGAGCCGACCATTCTCTCAGGGGAAAAACTAACAAGGTTTTTAGGAGAATGGAGCAGTACTCCATACGAAAAAGGTATAGAAGAAACGATAGGGTACATGAAGAACCAAATATAAGCTAGAAAAGGGGAATCAGTTGTTATCTCTGATTCCCCTTAAAATTTAGTGTTCAGCTACGCCCTTCGCAGCCGGTAAACTTCATAAAGATTCTTCGTCACAACCTTCAACACCGAATACACCGGAACCGCCAATAGGATTCCAATAAATCCGTATAGCTTTCCTGCTGCAAGAAGAAGAAGGATGACTGTTAAAGGGTGAATGGACAGCTTGTTTCCGATAATCTGCGGGGACACAAGATTTCCTTCAATTTGTTGCACGATTGCAAGAAGTATCAATATTTTCACGACCATAAATGGATCTGTCATCAGTCCGATGATCACTGCGGGCAGTACGCCTAAAGCAGGACCGATAATGGGAACGACAGCCGTAATCACGATAAATAGGGCCAACACTAAGGCATAATCCAATCCGATGATGAGATAGCCTATGTACATAAGAAAGCCGTTTACCAATGCGACAATCATTTGTCCACCAATGTAGGTGGATAAGGTTTTGTCGATATCGGTCAACAATCTCTTCCCTTCGTCATGGTGCTTGTTCGGCAGCATTTTCAAGATAAACGGCAAGAGTTTATGGCCATCCTTTAGAAAATAGAACAAGATGAATGGGACGACCACAAGGATGGTCACAAAGTTAGTAATGGAGGAAATGATGGAAGATACGTTTTCTCCAATGCGCTGAGACTGTTCCTTTAAAAAGGCTAGCCCTCTCTTTTTAGCTTCCTCATAAGAAATGAGACCGAAGTTATTGTCATCCATCAGTTCCTTTGTTTGTTCTTCATTTTTTTCAAGAAAAGCTGGGAAGTCTTCTGCGAACTGTACGACCTGCTCCTCGATTTTTCCTCCAACGGAAAAGCCACCTAAAACTGCACCTCCAATAATAGCTGAGAATACAAGAATGATAGCCAAAGTTCTGGGGACATACTTTGACTTTGCGAGAAAATTCACGAGAGGCTTTAAGATATAAAATAGAAAGCCGGCAAATAGAATTGGAAAGAATAGAGTTGTGATGAAGCTGATAATTGGATTTACTATAAATTGAACTTCACTTAATAGAAAAACAATTAGTAATACTAGAATGGTACCTGTTGCATATTTAAAGAACGGGTGTCTGATCCACATGCTATCCCTCCAATTGAAGTAATAGTAGTTTATTCCCTTTTTTAGAGTTGGATTAAACAGGAATAAACACGGATTAAAGTATTTACTTTTTTCACCTTCATACTGTATGATACATAGTATAAATAATACTGTACGACATATAGTATAAAAAGAGGTGAGCAGATGGGCGATGGATTGTTGCAGTCGATGACGACGGAATTGAGAAGGGGAACGTTGACGTTGGCGGTGTTAAGTCAATTGAGGACTCCTCAGTATGGATATTCACTTGTCCAATTGCTTGAGAAAAGTGGAATTACTATTGAGCAAAGTACGCTATATCCTTTGCTCAGGCGTTTGGAGAAGCAGGAGCTTGTAACAAGCAGCTGGGACAAAACGGAAAGCCGTCCCCGGAGGTATTATGTTTTGAGTAATTATGGAAAAGAGGTTCTCGAGAAGTTGAAAAAAGAATGGGAGAAAACGTCTCAAGAACTATCTATTTTACTTAGGGAGGAGAATGGGGAAAATGAAACTGATTGAGTTATATATTCAGGAGGTGACAAGGAGGCTGCCTGAACGTCAGCGGGAGGATATCGGTCTTGAATTGCGATCGACCATTGAGGATATGTTGCCAGATGAGCCTCAGGAGGAAGATGTTAAAACAGTCCTGTCGGAGCTTGGGCATCCTGCGAAACTTGCCAGCGGCTATCTTGATAAGCCAATGCATTTAATAGGGCCACGGTTTTTTGATGTGTATGTTAGTTTGTTAAAGTTGATCATTCCAATTGCGATGATTTTTTCCTTTTTAGCAGTGACATTCAGTCATGTTTTTTCCTTCAGTGGAGAAGGGGAAGTGGTTTCTTCTATATTGAGTATCATAGGTGATGCGACTTGGAACAGTATAGGGGCAGGGATGCAAACATTTTTTTGGATTACGGTCACGTTTGCGATTGTGGAAAGGTACGATACATCCAATAAAACCAATCCAATTACGTCCAAATGGAAGGAATGGACACCTGAAGACCTCAAGGATGTCCCATATATTCCTAAGGAAAAAGCTATTACAAAAGTTGAGTTGTTCGGCAGTTTGATTTGGACGGCCATTTGGGTAGCGGGGTATTTTAACGCCGATAATCTCATGGGAATCTATGAAAAAGGTGAAGAAGGTCTAACCCTTATCACGCCGTTGTTCAATCAAACGGAATTACTTTCCTTCTGGCCACTGGTTATATTGGTAATCTTTTTGGAGCTTGGATTGGTCGCGTATAAATGGAGGCTTGGACAGTGGACAATGAAGCTTGCTGTGGCGAATGTATTTGTCCACATGGGATCCCTTGCTGTGTTCATCCTCGTGTTCAGCAACATAACTGTGTTTAATCCAGCGTTCTTCGACTATTTTCAAGAAAGATTCGGCTTTACACACCAGCTTCATTTAGTTTTCTGGTTCGCGGTATTAATATTCCTCGTTTCTTCTATATCGGATATTTATCAAGGCATTAGAAAAGCAAGACATTGATATTTCACCAATTAGAATATATGATGAGTGCAAGGGAGTTGGGAAATAACGCTACACTTCCTTGTTTTTTTTGTCGAATGAAAGAGGATTATTCAGCTTTTTATAGAAGTAGAAATTAATAAATATATTTAAAGGGGATTAACTAATGACTGTGAAATTTGTCAGCAATGGAGAGGTTACCAGTTACCTAAAGGACCATAAAGATGAGTTCGAGGCTACTCTGCTGTCAGAGGCTGTAAATGTCGCATCGAAAATCAATGATATTTTGCAAAAGGGAAATATTGATCTTCTTAAAAATGCTCAAACCTTGATTCAACGAGTGGTGGAGCAAAAAGAGTCGGAAGTGATAGCTTTTGCTGAGCAAGAAGGGATTGCGTGGGCGAAGCATTCTGATTCGCTTACCTTATCATTCAAGTTAGAATGGGTCCAGGCAATTAGAAGAACCTTATGGAAATTTATCAATAAATTCATAGAAGAAAGAGGCCAGTATCTCTCTCAAGATGATTTCTTTGAAATAGAAAAGAAAATCAATAATAATATCGATTTTTTCTTAAATAGCTTTTTCCTTAGTTATTCCCAATATAAGGATGATTTGATTAGTTCACAAAGGAAATTGGTGGAGCATTTATCTGTTCCTATTATTCCTGTTAGTGCATCGGTAGCTGTGTTGCCCTTGATTGGACATGTGGATGAATATCGTATTCGCATCATTGAAGAGAAGGCCTTGATAGAGATTTCGAACTTGAAGTTACAGACACTTGTTTTAGACCTCTCTGGTGTAACTACGATGGAGCAGAGCGTTATTGCAAAATTTGAAGATATTCTGACTGGGGTTTCGATGATGGGGTGCAAAGCGGTCCTTACTGGTTTGCGTGCAGAGCTTGTTAGGAAGATGGTCAGTATGGGAGTGACATTCCATCAGCATGCGGAGACACATGGTACGTTGCAGCAGACGTTGAGGAAGTATCTTGTTGCGCAGGAAATTTAAGAAGAATCTGGGAGCCTGTTTGAACGGGTTCCCGGGTTCTTTTTTTTGATAAACAAGCTGTTGATTTCCGCAAATGGCTTCGCTTTCCGCAATTCCCCCAATTTTCTTGCCTTAATTACCGACTTTTCGCCTATTGTTTGGTTTATTTCGACATGGAGTAATAGCAAAAAAGGTAGGTTGTCGTCATTTTCAGGACTTATTTCCCGAAAAATAACCCCAAGAGGGATTTGGTTAGTTTTCTTTAATTCTATACATAACAACAATTTTAGCTAATTGCTGCCAAAAGGGGACATGAACATGATTGTAGGGGAAATTATCAGGTTTTATCGGGAAAAAGCTGGACTAACACAATCTCAATTGGGGGAAGGAATTTGTACGACGACTCACGTGAGTAAAATTGAGCGGGGAAAGACAGCTTATTCCGAAGAGATTATTGCTTTATTTTCAGAGAGATTAAATATTGATATACAGGAAGAGCTGGCATATCTCCATCAAGTTAAAAAGCTTCTACGGGATTGGCATAATGCGATAATTTTACGAAGAGAAAAGGAAATTGAACAGTTGAAAGAAAGGCTTGAGGAGTCGACTATTGTTCATGCCTCTAAGTATGCTGCGCGCTATCAACTTTTGATGGCAAGGTATCATCTGTTTCGAAATGAATTGGAGTCTGCATACGAGATTATTAGTAAAGTGGAGAAAGAGTACCCTAATATGCTGGCATTTGATTATAATTTATATCTTCATGTGAAGGGGATTTATTATCTGGCTTCCTCCAATAGTGAAGATCATCAGAAAGCAATCAGTGTGTTAAATCAGATTGATTTAAAGGAGTATGGAAATAAAGAGTATTATTTTCACCTTGGAACGGCCTACTATTTGATTGATTCCAAGGTGATGTCTTTCTTTTATGTTGATAAGGCACTGCGTCATTTCCAAGAGACAAATAACTACATGCAAGCGAACAGGGCGGAAGCGTTGATGTTGTTGCAGTTGAGTGGAGATTTGTATAGTGATTTTCATTATATTGTAGGTAGATATAAGGATTTGATCAGCAATTGTGAGCAATATGGGTTGGAGGAAAATAAAGGCCTGTTACTGAATAACCTTGGATTTGAATATTACAATAGAGGATTTTTTGAGGAAGCGAAGACTTATTTTGAAGAAGCACTGTCACTTGCGGACGAAAATTCCAATAGCTACTTGGTTAGACTGTATAACTTCGTTGATAGTTGTATGGAAGGGAAACTTGCTAAAAAGCGTGTCCTTCAGCGACTCATCAAGGAGGGGACGAACAAAGCAAAAGAAAGGGGGAACACTTTACATATTACCTTATTTAAATTATTGAAATATCGGGTGGAAGAAGACTATGAAACGTATTATACATTCATGGAAGAAATCGCCCTTCCCCAATTTTATTCAGGCAAACATGTACCATTGATGAAACGATATGGGAAGCTATTGTTTCTTCATTATATTGGAAGCAATAAACACGAAAAAGCGACGGAAGTATCCTTGTATATTTAGAGTCAAAAGCGCCCGCACAGAAGATTGTGCGGGCTTTTAATCTATTATTGCTCACTGCCCTCTGTTTGGTGGGCATTAAATTTCCATTCAAGTTCTAGGGAGTCGCCTTGGAATTCATTTTGGTCTTCGCCGTTATCAACAAATTCGAAGTAGGCAATGATCTCGTCTGTTTCTCCTGGCTTCAATCCGTCTGGACGTTGGCCACCACCGACGAAATTATCGATTGCTGTTAGGTCTGGTGTTTCATTTTGCAGTTCATGAAGGGTCATTTCGGCTACTTGAACACTTGCATTTGCTTGATTGTAAAGAATCGTTACTTTGATGTCTTGGCCAAGGTCTTCTGCATTCGCAGCCCCATTTAGTTGAGCATCATTCACTGTGTAGTTTGTTTCTAATAAGATTTTTGAGATGTCTAGGGTACCATTGTTTGTCACGTCAAACTCACGGACAATCTGATCTCCGGGCTTTAAATTAGGAAGGTTCACAATCGTTTCCGGATTAACAGATAAGTCCAATGTTCCTACTGCAAATGTATTGTTGGTTACTACAGTATCGCTGAAATACGCATATGTACCCCCGCCAATTAAAGAAAAACCTAATGCTGCCGTTAATAATCCTTTGCTTACTGTTTTCGTAAAGCTCATGTCCAATTCCTCCTCTTTCCTTTTTTCATTTATTATTAATCTCTTAACTATCAAGGTGACAACTAAGAGTACTAACCAATTTTTAGGCTGTTTTAGCCTTCTCGAATTCTCGTAATGCACGGACGATCGAAAGCCCGGCAGATCCCACTAGCAGTATCCCAGGTATGACCAAGAGAAAAGCGGAGCCTTCTTTGGTGCTTGCTAGATTTACTAGGAAGCCGATATAAGGAATCGTAAAATCGGCATACTTCCCGACAATCTGATCCTCTGTAACATAGACAGGGTCAGGAGCATTGTTGTTATCCCCTTTTGTTTGATAGATTTCTTTGCCATTTACATCCTTGATATCGATGATTCTATGGGTGATCAGGATATCTTCTGAGCGGAATGTAATCACATCATTCTTTTTAAAAGTGGAAGAAGGGGTTGTCCTCTCCATGAGGATGATGGATCCTGTCATAAAGGTTGGTTCCATGGAACCTGAGAGCACTACTTTTAGCTGGTGACCAAGAATGGTCGGCTCCCCGCCGGATGCTTTGGCGGAAAGGACAATAAAGAACAGGGTGCAAAATAGTAGAATCGATAATAGTTTGGACAGCTTCCAAAGCAACGCAAGTAGAATCTTCAAATGGCTTTCACATCCTTTCGCATTCTTGGTGTTCGTGTTGCTATGAATCTAGCATATGTTAATAGTCTGAATATTGTAAATTGGGTTATTTTGAGGCGTGAATTAGGATTTTTTACATAACTATTGGCCTATTAAACGCTTGGAAGGCCCCTTTTATTAGCTTAAATTAACCCAATTGACCGTTTTGTGAATTGTCAGAATAATAGAGGGTGTAGCACAAAATTGATAGAAGAGGTGAACCGTTTTGAAGAGTAATCATTTGAAGAAGAAAGTGGTTCCTGCAGTTCTCGCAGCATCCATCGCTTTTGCTGGACTAGCTCTACCGGCAAAGAATGTGTTAGCGAATGAAGAAGTAGTAAGGATTCAACAACAGCTGATGGAAGCACCGACAGGTCTTAGCAAACAAGAGATTCTGTACTCCTTCTTAGGATCACAAGTTGGTGCGGAAGGGAAAGCAAGAACGACTAGTGTAGACGTGACAGAGCAATTTTCAATCATCGAAGAACAAGCAGACAGTAAAACGAATACGTACCATTTTAAAACACAGGAAATGTATCAAGGGATCCCTGTATATGCTTCCCAACAGACAATCGCCTTGGATAAAGACAACAATGTTATTTCTTTTATCGGGGACGTGAATAAGGACCTGTCCCGTTCGATCATTCCAACCGAGCCTTCGTTAACAACAGAAGAGGCGGAAACGGTGGCAAAAGAGAGCATTGAAGCGCAAATTGGAGAAGTATCCTCCTATGATGGAGTAGAGTCAGAACTGATTATTTACCCATCTAACGCTGGAAAACGTTTAGCCTATTTAGTGAAGGCTTCAACTTCCATACCTGCACCTGGATATTTCCATTACTTTGTGGATGCTACTAGTGGAGAGGTTCTGCACAACTTCGACGCAGTGGCGGCATTGACTCCTGCCTTAGAGGAAGATGAGAATGCGAAGTTCACACCACTAGCAGGTGGAGGAGCAGCTCCAGCTCCACGTGCACTGCCAATTGAATATGTGGACGTAACAGCAAAAGGGATGGACATCTTTGGTAAGCTTCATAGCTTTCAAGCGGTTAAAGATGCAAGCTCAAGTAAACATTTCTTATATGATGGTACTCGTGGTAAAGGCGTGCACACGTTTAAAGCCAATAGAATGCCGGAAACTTCCTTCATCCTATTGTCTGGCCTTCTTGGCTTAACTGGCTTTGAGGTAGAGAGTAATAAAAACTTTTTCTATGATCCAGCAGCAGTTTCTGCCCATATCAATGCATCAAAAACATTTGATTATTTTAAAAACACCCATGGCAGAAATTCTCTTGATAATAACGGAATGAAACTTGTTTCGACTGTACATATCGGGGACAAGTGGAACAATGCAGCGTGGAATGGCAAGCAGATGCTTTATGGAGATGGAGATGGACAACGAATGATCTCCCTATCAGGTGGGCTTGATGTTATTGCGCATGAAATGACACATGGAGTAATCACTAAAACGGCGAATCTCACCTATGAAAATGAATCTGGCGCTATCAATGAGTCTATTGCAGACATCTTCGGTGCATTTGCGGAAAATAAAACTGGTGAAGGCCTATGGTTGCTAGGAGAGGATATTTGGACTCCTGGAATTCAGGGGGATGCCCTGCGATCCATGAGTGATCCAGGTTCTGTTTACATTGGTGGTTACACAGAGGACGGATACTACCCTGATCATTACGACAAGCGTTATCTAGGAGAGCTGGACCGAGGTGGGGTTCACATCAACTCCAGTATCAACAATAAAGCCGCACAGCTTATCACAGACGGCGGTACGCATTATGGTGTAACGGTGAATGGAATCGGAAAAGCTAGGACTGAAAAGATTTTCTACCGTGCTCTGACGCTTTACCTGACACCATCATCTGGCTTTGCGGAAATGCGCCAAGCAGCAATCCAGGCTGCAAGAGACCTTCATCCTGACAGAAACGGTGCACCATCCTTAGAAGTGCAGGCGGTTATGGCAGCCTATGATGCGATTGGAGTCTACTAAGCTTTAACTATAAAAAGGACAATCCCCCTTAATCTACGAAATGGTAGTTGGGGGATTTTTCCTTTTATATAGTAGTCATATGTCCGACTTGTTTCATTTGGGAGAAGCTGTCTGTCACCCGTAAACGAACTGTGGTAGGATTAAAAAAAATTATATGATTTTCACAGGGGATGACAGCATGCTGGAAGGTAAGATTATTAAATTTTATCGAGAATTTCAGGGATTAAAGCAAAAAGATCTAGGAGATGGAATTTGTTCCAGTACCCATATAAGTAAGATAGAACGGGGACTGACGGAGGTTTCCGATGAGACCATAGACTTTTTTATGCAAGCGTCTGAGAATCGAGATGGAAACGGAAATAAGGAACTATAGGGAGATCGAACAGCTGTTAAAAGAATGGCAAGATGCTATTGTGAAAAAACTTAAACCTAGGGTGGAATCTATCAAACGACAACTCCAAGGTTTCAACCTATTACACATGCAGGACTTTTATCACCTGTACACACTGATTCTGGCAAGATACTATTTATTTATTGGTGAGGCGAGAATGGCGGATGGATTAATGGAGGAAATATCGGCTTGGACGGATTCAGATTTAACCCCTTATGAAAATAATTTGCTGCTTCACGTAAAAGGCGTTTACCACTTAAACTTGAAGAACAACTACGTGGAGGCGCTTGCATATCTGAAGGGAATTAATCTTGAAGGTTACCCCAATCAAGAGTACTATTATGATTTGGCCTATGCATACCATTCTTTAAATTCTAGAGTCTTGGCATTTTTTTAATGCGAATAAAGCCCTTCAATATTTCACTAAAATAAGAAGTTTTTCCCGCATCATTGAAGCAGAAATGCTCATGATCATTCAACTTGAACAATCAGAAGACCATCCCACCTTAAGTCAGGAATACCATAGATTGATAGAAATGACGGAAGACTACGGCCTCGAACATCAAAAAGCGATGCTATATCATAATGTTGCCTATCTCTATTTACGAAATGCTGAATACCAAAAAGCCAGTGGATTTTATAAAAAATCAATGGATGCGAGAGAAAAGAGTCATCCAAATTATTTAGGCTCCTTAGAAGGCTATGTGAATGCTTTAACCAAAGAAGGAAAGACCTCTAAAGAAAAGCTTCTAACCTTGGTGGAACAAGGGTTGGATCTATCAAAGTCCTCCAATTCTTCAACTTTTGTACACATTTTTATGATGCATTATTATTTTCTATCTAATGTAATGGATAGGTATTATGAATATTTGGAAGAGGAAGCATTCCCTTATTTTAAGGAAAAAGGTTATATGCTACTAGTCGAGCACTATGGGGTCGTTCTTTTTGATTATTATATGGAAAAGAATGATATGGAAAGAGCAAACCGTTTTGCTGGGCCGGTGATTAATAAGTTCAGGCGGAATAATCAGTTTGTGTAAAAAAAGTGGAGCATGGAAACCTATGAAGGTTCCATGCTCCATTTATTTGTTAGCGTAGACCGTAAGCTTTGATGATTTCTTGTGTAATCTTGTTACCTTGGTCGTCCCATGCGGATGCTTTTAGGGAGACGGATTTTGCAGATTTAGGATTTGTAATGGAAGCTGTAAACATGTCCCCATTTCGGTTCAGTTTTACTCTCTTCCATTTTTTTCCTTCGTTGAAGGATACCTCAAGGGTTGCTCCATCCACATTTCCATAACCAATGGCATCTTTTACTTTTTCTACAGATAGCTGTAATTGGGTTGGCCTGTTTAATAAGGCATCACCGTTCACATCTGTATCCACACCATAATTTAACGTAAGGAATGGAAGCGGAGACTGCCATGGTTCAATTTCTTCTTTCGCTTTGAAAATCCACTCTGTATTTGTGCGAGTAGAAGTATTCCAACGCTCAGGGTCACGTTTTGCTTCTGTTACTACTCGGAACTCTTGTAGTTCATCCGTCAAGACACCAAAGCCATTGACTGCTTGCCCTTTTCCTTCACGGATAAGCGTGTCCCCTTTGAATAGTTTGGTTGTTTGGTTTTGGACGGAAATATCGTAGTCTGTTCCACCTGTATTACCTGTCCCTGCATCAGCTAATGCCGGTACGTTAATTTGCAAGGAATTTCCTTGGCGTTTAGGAGCCCAATAGCCATCCCCTAAAGCTGGGCGAACAACTGGTGAGAACCAATTTTCTACAAGTTTCTGTCCTTTTTCATAAACCACACGCGGCTGACGGATCTGCCATGTTTCATCTAGGACTGTTGCTTGGTGGTACCAGTACGTATCTTTTGTTGCAGACACATATTCCGTTCTTGTAGTAGGGAAGGAAATTTTGTATTGGAAACCGATCGCTCGTTTTGTGTACGGTCTCATGTCAAATCGGAACTCTCCGCCATCTGTTTCTATATGGGAATTGTAATTTGTTTCAATAACTGCAAGATCTCTATTCTTTGGCTCGTATGCCAATTTTTTCGGAACATTTTCTTGATGGACATAGTCTAGGTCATAGGCGTAAGGAGAGTCCTTTGTTCCTTCGACCTGCAATTTCACATTTCCTGAACGAACTGCTTTAATCAGTTTGTCACCTTCTGATTTACTGATAGCTGCTGCCGTAAGCGGAACTTGTCCAACAGATACATTGAATTCTACATCTTCGTAGTTGGCGATAATCAATAGTTTTGCGCCGGCTGCTACAGCTGCAGCAGCTTGTTCAGTTTCACTGATTGTTTTGCTGCGATCTACCACAACAGCTTTCCCTTTTGCATTCAAGCGGTCGTAGTCAGCTTGTGATCCCTCTCCAGCATAGATTGCCTTCAGATTATGTTTTCCTTCTAAAAGAGTACTTCCAGGCATCACGATATCATCAAGTTCTTTGCCTTTGTAATTCATAGTCAGGTATGGCTTTATCAAGCGCCAGCGTGTTAAAAATTCAAACTCACCAAGCTTTGTCTTTTTAGTAGGTGCTGCATATAGTTTATCTATCCATACAGGCATCAAATAGACACTGTGTACGGTACCTGTTCCCATTGTCTGATAATATTCCATACGCTGATACATTGGTTCTGTTTTCTTTGGAACTTTGACTGTGATTTCGTTAGCTTTTCTTGCATCCAACTCCACCGTCTTAGGCCCATCGAGTACGACTTCCGGTTCCCCTACAAGGGCAACACCTTTATGGTCAGTATTCACATCCACGTCCATCATGGACATCACGGAATAGGTGCCTTTTTTCAAGCGAAGTTCTCTTGTCCCTGGTACTGCAATAGCTTCTGGCAGCATCGTTTCGTTGAACATGACGACATATGCAAGGGCAGGTGAACCGTCACGGTCTGTTGCATTTAACGTTAGTGTGTATCTTTCATCTTCTTTTATTGTAGCCATGGTTGTGTGGACCACTGCTTCTCCATTTGCACTTGCTGTTAAGTGCCCTTGGTAGCGTTGACCGCTTTCTCCATGTGCAGGGTCTACTGTTACTTGTACGTCAGCAGTTCCATTAGCAGGAACAGTAACGGTTGTTTGTGCTAATGTCAGCATACCCTCAGGAGCCGCATTGCCATTTGCATCTGCAAAAGTAGCTTCAAGATCAAGGGTGATGTCTTGGTCGCTTTCATTTGTATACGTTACTGTTTTTTCTACAGGTGTTGCCTCATCATGCGGCCATTGGAAGAAGCCGAATGAAACGGAGCCTGTTGCTCTTATGTCTGTATTTAACGCTTTTACGATATCAATGCGTCCAGTTCCGATATGGTATGGCTGGTAGTTTGGTAGTTTTTTCGCTGTATTCATCAGTGTTTCTTTTAACTCTAGAGGAGTGGCTTCTGGATTTTGTTGTAAAAGAATAGCCACTGCTCCTGCTACGTGAGGTGTTGCCATGGATGTACCGTTCAAACTTTTGTAAGAACCTGTGCCTGATGAGTATTGAGAGCGCGCAGCCATGATTCCTACTCCAGGTGCGGATACGTCAGGCTTTAATGCCATGTCACCAAGTCGCGGTCCTTTGGAAGAGAACCAGGCAAGTTGATCATTTTTGTCAACCGCACCAATCGTCAGGGCAGCATCCGCCGCACCAGGAGAACCAACGCTTCCTTCTGCACCAGCATTACCTGCTGCAATAACGAATAATGTTCCATGCTCTTCTGTAAGTGTGTTAACCGCTTGTGCCATTGGATCCGTTCCGTCACTACCGACAGAGCTTCCAAGACTCATGTTAACGACATCTGCATTTTGAGCTGCCCATTCCATTCCTTCGATGATCCAAGATGCAAGACCCGATCCGTTATCGCCCAGTACTTTTCCGACTAGTAATCTAGCATCTGGGGCCACACCTTTATGTTGGCCTTCAGAAGCAGCACCAGTTCCAAGGATCGTAGAAGCTACGTGTGTGCCGTGGCCATTTTTATCCTGAACTTCTTCACCAGGTACAAAACTTATTGCTTCATCCAGTTGCGGAGCAATGTCAGGGTGAGTCGGGTCTATTCCGCTATCAAGGACGGCCACCTTGATCCCTTCACCTGTTAAGCCTGCTTCCCAAGCAGTGTGCGTTCCAATCTGTGGCACACTCTCGTGAAGGGTGGCTTCTACTTTAGCATCCAGCCAAATTTTTTCGATTGCATAGTTAAGTTGTACAGATTCTGGTTTAGATTTGTCTGTCTTTTTGGATTGAACATCATTCCAGAAAGTTGTTGCTTCATCTTTGTTTGTTTCTAAGGCTGCAGCGTTAATACTTTTGAGTTCTCGCTGTTTCTTTGCGCCTTTTGGTGCTGCTTTTGTGGAAGCGGCTTTTGCTTTCGTTTCTTGATATTCGACGATGACAGGAACAGTAGAGCTGTTGGTGTCATCAAATTGGTATTCTACTAGTTTTGTAATGTTGAAAAGGTTGTGGTCAAGCTTTCCTTCTGCCAGGTAAGGCATCGCAGCATTAGGGTACACATATGTGTCGTCACCGACTGTGATGACGCGAATTCCATCACCGTTGTTCTCGGCAGGTTCTACGTTAATGACACTTTGTCCAGATGGCAGAGAGGTTATATGAACAATATCCCCGGTGATAAGGGTAATTTTGGTTTCACCGGTTCCAAGTTTATCGTTGATGATGGTTGGTTCATTAGCGGTTGTAGATTTGGTGTTTGCCCCAAGTGCCTGTCCTTGAAAAAGGGAAGTGGCAAGCATGAAAACGGCGATGACTGCTATAAAGAAAGTCTTAAGTGTTAGCTTTCGCATGTGCATTCTCCTGTTCTAATAGTTGTTTGATAGACTATGTAATTCTTAGAAGTTGGTCGGTAGGTAGAGTAGAGCGGGAATTCACCTCCTGATATGAGATCCGATTTTCTGTTGATGTTAAGTAACGTCTTAGATGTGAGGAAAAAAGATGATCGTGAGTAATTCGTGTTGCGAAGTTAATTGAATTGTAAGGGCTGTTAGACTGCGCTGACAAATGGTGTTTTGAATGGGTCTAGAGGGCTATCTGGAAGTGAGGGAAGTGTGGGTGAATGGCCAGTAATAACCTTTGGAATGTGAAAAAAGAACTAAAAGGGAGGAGGGGAGTTGGGGTTTTGAGAAGAAAAGGGGTCTGACCCGCTGTGCGTTAATGCGTTAAAGCTACACAAAAAAGGACTGCTTCAAAGTCTAGTATTTGGACTTCGAAGCAGCCTGGGATGGTGGTATTCAGTTTGGGTTAGTTGTTTTGGTTGAAGTATTTTTGTATTAATTGTTGTAGGGTCGTCCATTCCTGTTGGATAGAGGAATGGATAGAGACGCTCTTGTTAAGGGTTTCCAATGCGCTCTCTACAAGGAAACGCCTTGGTGGATTGCTGTTTTTTTCGCTTAACTCCACCTGAATAAAGTCTAACAGCTCTGCTGATTTCTCATAATCGGCACTACCAGATAGATTCTTTTTTAAGTCACTCACTGCATGCGCGATAGCATGCGGCAGCGGCAACTCCGTTTCTCCTACTTGTGGCACCCAGCGAGCCATCGACTCTGCTTCTACTAATACCTCACCTGACTCCGCCACATCTTCCACAATCTTCACTAAGCGATTGACGCTGTATTGCACAACTCTGTGAATATCGAGCTTCTTATCGTGGGTCATGGTGTAGTATCTGATTCCGTGATTCAGAATTCCAAGATACATAATCGCACAGTCCCAGAGGTATTCGCGTTTTTCTTCACCGAAGATCTCCAAGAATCGTTGATGCACCCAGCGTAGCATCCTTAGCTGACTCTTTTGGATGAAGTCCTTTAACTCTGAATCATTAATGAAGATGACTTCTTCAAAAAGAGAAATCAATTTATTTGCCCGATTAGTCTCCATTTGAAGTTCAAACTGTTTGATGAAAATGTTTATGTCGGAAGGGTCCTGTCCAATTAAGAGGTCGTTCCGCTCTTTTTCCATATTTTTATATAAAGTTTTAAATAACGCAATTAAAAGTTCGTTCTTAGAAGAAAAATAATTATATAAGGTTCCTTTGGCAATCCCGCTCTCATCCAGAATGTCCTGAATCGAAGTCGCTTGAAAGCCTTTTTCAATAAAAAGTTTATGAGCACATGTGAGAACATGCAGTTTACGATCCTTCATTTTATCACCTGACTAAAATAGACTAGTGGTACAAAAATAATAGTACACCAAAACATTTTTTTACACAAATAGCAAATTGACAAAGTTTTCAAGATTGAAAAATATGAACTGATGGTATAAAATTGGTGTAGATGTAATAGTAGTATAAAAAATGTACTGTTAGTATAAATGGAGGAGAAAGAATGCAGCAAGCAGCACCAAACACCACTATAAATCGTCCGCCATATGGTATTTTGGCCATTTTAATGATCGGCGCGTTTATTGCTTTTTTAAATAATACATTATTGAATATTGCCCTGCCGTCCATTATGACGGAACTTCAAGTGGGGCCTTCTACCGTACAATGGCTGACAACCGGCTTCATGTTGGTCAACGGGGTATTGATTCCGACCACAGCTTTTCTTATTCAAAAGTATTCAGTGCGGAATTTGTTCATCGTCGCGATGGGTCTTTTTGCCGTTGGAACGGTGATGGCCGGTTTTGCACCGGTTTTTGGGGTTCTTTTAGCAGGCAGAATGATGCAGGCATCCGGGTCAGCGATCTTAATGCCGTTATTGATGAATGTCATGCTGGTCAGTTTCCCAATTGAAAAGCGTGGAACCGCGATGGGGATATTTGGACTTATTTTGATGGGAGCACCTGCAATCGGACCGACGCTTTCTGGTTGGCTGATTGAGCATTATGATTGGAGAATGCTATTTCATTTCGTTTCTCCGATTGCCGTCGGCGTTTTGCTTCTTGGGGTATTTTTGTTGAAAGATAGAAAAGAAAAACAGGATATTCGCTTGGATAGATTCTCTGTCGTTTTATCGAGTCTTGGGTTCGGTGGACTGCTATACGGTTTTAGTTCCGCAGGCGCCAAGGGTTGGGACAGTCCGCTTGTTTACGGAACGATTGCCATCGGAACGTTATCGTTAGTTTGGTTCATTTTACGTCAGCTTGGAAAAGAAAAACCGATGCTAAACTTCCGAATCTACCGTTATCCAATGTTCGCTTTATCATCTGCCATCTCCATGGTTATCACGATGGCGATGTTCTCCGGGATGATCTTGTTGCCAATTTATGTGCAGACGATCCGTGGAATTTCACCATTGGATGCAGGATTGTTGATGCTACCTGGTGCGATTGTGATGGCGTTGATGTCGCCAATTACAGGGAAGTTGTTTGATAAATACGGGGGACGCGCGCTAGCGATTACTGGCTTGACGATTACGGTTGTCACTACGTACTTTTTTAGTCAATTGACATTTGAAACAACTTACACGCAACTGTTGATTTTGTATACGGTGCGGATGTTTGGGATGTCGATGGTGTTTATGCCGGTGTCCACAAACGGGTTAAATCAACTTCCAACTCGCTTCTATCCGCATGGTACCGCGATGAACAACACGTTACAGCAAGTGTCCGGTGCGATTGGAACGGCGTTGCTTGTGACGTTGATGTCTACCCGTGCGGAAAGTGTTGGTCGCGAACTTTCCGGAGATGCCATGGCAGCTTTGGGGGAAAATCCTTCCACTGAAGCCATTGCGGGCGTCCAACAGCAAGTCATGATGCAAGGAATGTTAGAAGGAATCAATTTCGCCTTTTTCGTTTCCACGTTTATTGCAATGGTTGCGCTTGTGTTGTCTTTCTTTATTAAGAGAGCCACACAGGCGAAGGATCTTGAGGCAGCGGTTGAACCGGAGCCAATGGGCGAGCTGGCAGGTGCCGGTGGTGAGCGTAAGATGAAGACGAAATTGGTTGGGAATAATTAAACTGTGTGAGGGAAATCCGCTTCTGCCTTTTGGGTGGGGGCGGTTTTTTTTGTTTGGGGTGATGTGGGCGGAGGTGTGTGTCGATTGTGTGTTTGTGTCGAATGGCATTTGTATGGGGGAAAGTGGCAAATAAATTAAAAAGTTGGCTTATAAAACCCAAAAAATTGGTACAATTGTCATATGATGAATGTGCTGAGGTCAACTAATGGCACAAAACGGAGGGCTGCAATTGAAAAAACAAATTAGAAAAAGCGTTAAAAGGCAGCCAAAGCAAGCATGGAGGCTTCTGATTTTCAGATTTAATGAGAAGCACATAGACCTGGTTCGTCGCAACCTATCTGGTGACCTTACTGATGAAGAGTTTAATAAGGAAGTAATGAAACTGGTAAATGCAAAAGGGGGAACAAAATGACAGATAATCCACATAACGAAGAACACTATCATTTATTCATATACGGGTTTTTTGGCAATAGCATTTATCTTAAATCTAATGCTGCATCTAGTTTATCCTATCCTCCCCAAGATGAGTACCTCTAGTTATCAAAGCTTAAATGAGTTGTCTGGTGCAACGCTTTTTATCTTTTATTTTTTTATTCTCGTTTTTGTCTTAGTGGTTGGTGGGATGGTTTATTTTGTTACAGTTCTTTTGATTCGTTATTATAAACTAAAACAGACAATTTTTCATATTGCTTTATTCGCCATGGGTGGCTTTTTCTCGGGCTTTATTTTGCCGGTATTCCCTACAACGAAAATAATATTTTCTGGGATTCATAAAAATGTAATGGGATATCTCTATCCTGTTTCCGGCTTGGTGATGGGGATTGGTTTAGCAGGCGTTTATTTGATAATAAAAAAGAAGTCCACGTGAAAATGCACATGCTTACCAGGCATGTGCATTTTTTGGTTCTAAATTACCACGCAAAGGGAGTAAGTATTACTTGTGCGTTTTCGAATTTTCTTATTACTGGAATGATTGGAAAAATGTCACCATTTTTAAAGGTTCTTAGCCATTTGTGTCGAAATTAACTATAGGTATTAATAACTACGACCATAGGAGAGAGAGATGCGAACTAGACTACCGATACTTTTGTTGTGTGTACTGTTGTTAAGTGGTTCTTTTCCAGTGAATTCCTTTGTGTTTGCAGAAGAAGACCTCATACATAAAAATCGAAATGTGACTTTGATCTACGATGATTCTGGAAGTATGTGGTTCACTTATGAGAATGGTGACCCGAGTAAAGAGTTACCGAGTGATAACTGGAAGTTTGCCAACTATTCGTTGCAAAGTTTGATTTCATTGCTTGGGCCAGAAGATGAATTGTCTGTTGTGCGCATGAGCGATTCCCAGAGTATTGATGAAATTGGGATCAGCTATTCCAGCAGGCAAAGAGAAATCAATCGTATCCCTGGCTGGAACGATCGAAAGGGGACACCATTCCAAACTGTCCTTACCTCTATTGACAATATGAAAAAAGCGGTCGAACAAGATCCGTCCAGTGACTTTTGGTTTATCATCATCATGGATGGCGTATTTAATGATTTGGACACATCCTTTGAAGAGGACAGCGCCAAGCTCTCCAGAAATTACGAGATTGCCAGACAATCGCTTGAAGATATGGCAGACCATATGAAACAAAAAGAAGTGAAGTTTAAAAGTATCCTCGTTACCATCGAGTCGTTCCTTACAGAGGATGAGATCTCGCAAATGGAAGAGTTCAAAGGGATGTTCCAAGAAACAACCGGCGGCATCCAACTGACTGCCGATAATGAATCGGAAATTATTGACCGAATCAACGAGGTGGCGGCCCTTATTACCAATCGTGACCCAAATTCTACCGAAACAGAAAGTACTTTTGACCTGAACCCGACCTTTTCCAATGAAGGGCAGGAAGTAACGATACAGACCCCTTTTCCCTTAAGAAGGCTCACCGTCCTACATCAGACCACAGGAAGCCAGTTGGAATGGGAGATTAATAAAATTGACCACAATGGCGAAGCGAGCCAACTCACCACAGACGGACCTTTCTATATGAAAACACCGGATGATCCCAACCAACTAAGAGGCGATATTTACGGTGGTGTATCCCATATTGCACCAAAAAATCCGGAAGGTAGCCTGCAAGCAGGGGAATATACCATCAGCTTCAACAAAACCCTTACTCCTCAAGAGCAAGACAGCTTTCAGTTCATTGCAGAACCATCGCTTGATTTTGATATTCATATACATAAACTCGAAAGCGACGGATCGTGGGAATAACGAGCCGGAGACTTTTTTTTACGAAGCAGAAATGATGATGGAAGTCGAACTTTTTCCAAGTGATAGATCACAAGGGAAGGTTTCTTTTAACCAGATGAACCCCGACCAGGAAATTGAAGTTGACAGCGAAAATTAAAAGAAGACACCTTCACACTCAATTGGAATGAAGAACGGCAGAGTTTCACGGGACCATTCATCATGCCAACCGAACCAACTGAAGCAATCGTTTACAACGATTGTAAAAGGGTTCTATCAGGACACCAAAAGCATGCCGCTTGAAGGAGTGGAAGACAGGCAACTTAGCCTTCAAACACTAACAAGCGATTGGAGCTATCCGCTTGATCAGCTTGATACCACCACACCAATCATCGTCCAGCCTTATGTGGACGAACGTGAAATGACGGAACCAGAACTAACCGAGTTGTTTGATAAGATCAAGGTCACCACCGAACAGAACGTCCAATACGAATTGAGGCAAAATGGCAACCAAATAGAGCTCTATCCAAGAGCCTATATGATACCTGCATTCACCTCCACAGGGGAAATTAATTTTCTTGTGGAGCTCCAAGGAAGATATGAGGGGGAAGGTGCACAAATTGAAGTAGGAGCCAGTATTCAAGACATCCCCTTTCTCGATAAGTACGGAAAACTCCTAGGAATTTCCGCCTTCGTATTGTTATTTCTATATTGGCTGATTGGTGTCATAAGGAAGCCGCGGTTCGATCGGCATGGCGCAATAATTAATCTGCAATCTATCCAGAAAGTGAACGGAATGGAGCTTCCCGGCAGAGATACGGAGTACGATTTCAAGACAAATCTATTTTTTAAGTACTTTTACCCCTATAAAGCCGAAACAAAATTGATTGGCAATCTAACTTTTAAAGCGACAAGGGATAAAGATAAGATCTTGCTTGTAAAAGGATGTCAAAGCAAGGATATGAGAATCGGATATACCCGTCTTGGGGAAGACGCCGGTAAAGAGGATCTCATTCTTTATGAGGGGGATAAAATTACGGCTGAAACCCAAGTGAGCAAAGAAATCTATCATTTTACCAGATAAAAAAACAAGTGATAAGGGAGGAAATACAATGGCGAATAATGCACCAACAATATTAGTGGGATTAGGTGGAGTCGGCTGTACAGTCGTAAATACGATATTTGGAAATATACCGGTGGAACGTCGGGACAGCGTGGCTGTTCATGCGTTTGATACAGATGTGAACACCATTGTCGGAATGGAGCATCTGGAGGGGAGCATTACGCAAACGAGTACTTTAAAAACTGTCGGACAATATCTACATGGAAACCCGTCCTTGTTGACGTGGTTCCCCGATAGTCCTCACCTTCAGGACAAATCGATGACGGCAGGAGCAGGTCAGGTTCGTTCTGTTTCAAGACTTGCGTTTCGGGCTGCGATGGCAGAGGGGAAAATGAATGGGCTTTGGGATGATATCGATAAAATTTTTCCGGTGACCACAGATAAAATGGTGCACGGTATTCGCGTGATTATCATTAGTTCCCTTGCCGGCGGGACGGGTTCTGGAATCTTTCTGCAGGTGGCGATGAACATTCGCGAAATGCTGAAGCGGAAATTCGGCCATTCCAGCATTCTGATCAGGGGGGCATTCCTGCTTCCTGATATTCTCGTAAACACACGGACCATTAATGAACGGGAGTATGAGTCGGTTCGGGCCAATGGTTATGCAAGTTTAAAAGAGTTGAATGCCATTATGATGAGTGCGACCAACCAGCTTACGAACAGTCCGGATGTGACCATCGACCTTGAATACCGTCCGAATCAGGTGGACATCCAAGGACGCAACACCCACGCTATCCAGGCTGGCCAGCGTCCTTATGATTTCTGCTTCCTCTATGACTATGAAAATCTGCAGGGCAAGCATCTGCATTCTATCAGTCAGTATGTGGACCAGGTGTCACAGACCATTTATCTTCAGCTGTTCAGTCCTTTGTCCAATAAGCATTTCTCGCAAGAAGATAATCAAATTTTACAGATTATCGATTCAGAAGGAATGGGACGTTATTGTGGGGCGGCAGCTTCGACCATCAACTATCCTTATGAGGATGTGGTGGAGTATTGTGCGCTGAAATGGGCGACTTCCGGCTTGGATGAGTCCTGGTTGTCTTTGGACCGCATGTTTGAAGAAGAGCGAAACCGCTATGAAAAAGACCTTCGGAGCGGGATCAACCGGGAGCGTCCTGAAAAAGGGAAACGCTATATCTGGCACCTGGAGCAGTTGGCAAATGGAGAGAAACCGAACCCATTCTTTAAGCTCGCCCACAATCAAGTTCGGGTTGAGCTGGATAATGGAGAGTATGGAGATTATAAATCATCTCTTTTCCTAAAGGCAGTTGAAGAGAAAGTTATGCAAGTACTGCATAGCGACAGTGTGCTGAAAATGTATGAGAACAACTGCCGACCTAGCGATGTGCGCCTGAACGTGCGTGATCATGCCCGCAAGGAGATTTCCGATACGGAAGCAAATCTTGCACTCTATTATGAACAGATTAAAAATAAAGTCTATGAATATCGTTCCTTTATCGCCCACCAGGTATTGGATCAGGATTGTGATGCGCCGAATGGATCGGAAGGCCAGGATTACCGCTTGAACACGTGGTTCATCCAAAAACCGTCCCCTCTTCATCCTGTGGCGACAAGGTTTATGTTGTATCAAATCAGTGAGCGAATCAACAACAAGATCCTTGAGGTTAGAAATCAAAACATGGAATTAAAGGAAAACATCGATAACTATAAAAATGTTTTTGATATCCGTCAGACAGATCGCAAGGAAACGGCCATTGAGCGTGTGGATATGGCGCTGAACCAAAAGTTCCTGCGCGCCCTGATTTCCAATGAGTTCAAGTCATTCATCAGCGATTACAAAACGAAGTCCAATCGCCAACTGAGCAACCTTAATGCCTACAAGGAAGGAATGTTGATCGAGCTTGTGCTCACTTCTATCAACCAAGCGGTCCAAAGCATGATTCGTGATTGGGAGCGTTTTTTTGACAACCTGAAGGATACCCGTGACAGCTTGTTGGTCGAGACGAACCAGCGGTCAGTCAAATACGAAGAGGAAGTAGATCCGACTAAGGAGTATGTTCTTGCGACAAAAGAATTACAAGAAAACATGTGGCAAAGCATTCGTCCATCCGTTGATCAGGGCATGCTTCCTGATGATATCTCCGGACAGATCTATCTTAGCCATTATCGCCAATATTGCAACCGCAACGAAGCATCCTACAGCAATTATGTAGAGGAGCTGAAAGTGGAGGAGCTGTTCCGTGAAAATGTGCTGGCTTATTGCCGAGAAGAGCTGCGCTCACGATTCAATGACCGCTTAGACCTTAGTATCGTTCAAGCATTAAGAAAAGAGGCGCAGTTTAAGCAGGTGGATTCTGATGAGTATCTGACAGAGCGGATCAGCAGCATCAACCAATTGTCTAGCCCGTTCATTCCACGGATTGATAACGCGCGCGAGTTGATATTCTGGGGAATTCATACAGAAGCATCCCAACACCTGAAAGAACAAATTGCCCTGCATGTATTCGGAGGCAAAGATATCAGGGATGATGCTTTCTCCAAATACGAAATTGTTTCTTATAAAGCGCATTATGGCTTAAGTGTCAGTGATTTCGGCAAGTTTTCTTCTGGGAAAAAATCAGCCAGTCACACACAAGAACCAGGTGTTTATTACGAGTCCTACCGTCGCAGAGTGGACCGCTTGAACAAAGGAGGTTCGACCGTTACACCACACTTGGATAAACGTTGGCACCTTCCAGCTTTTATGCCGGACCTTAACCCAGAACAGGTGAAATTGGATACAGAGAAAAATGATCGCGCCTTCCTGCTTGGTCTGATTCATGGCTATGTGTACCTAGGAACAGAAGCGGGTCGTAATGTTTATCTTTACAATGGGTTGACGGGGACATCCCTTATTTTAAAAGGTGGCACCGTCGTACCGGAGGAATTCTACAGCCTGCATAATGCATTGAGCCACAACCCGGCAATATATGAAGAAATTTTAGACAGAGCGGCAGCGAAGGAACAGGAAGAAATCCGTCGTGTGAAAAATATCGAGGAGCACACCTTCCTTACTGGTGCCAAGCGACTTGCTACAGTTCCAAAAAAAGGTATCACGTCCATTCTCGACGCGGTATTGGCCTATGAAACGGAAGGGATGGGCGATGAGACGCTTCCAGAAATCGGGCAGCGTTTGCGCGAGACACTTCTCGAAGAAATCACGGGTTACTTCGCAAGAGCTTATGGCAATCACCGTGCCACCCAGGCAAGAATTGATGCTGCCAAACTCATTGAAAGTCTATGGGATGATTCGGAATTCCGTCATGTGGCCGAAAAGAATAGCACAGAGTATCTGAAATGGAAGAACTTGATCGAGAAAACACTGAACTCGTTAAAGCAGCACTCGTAAAGGCGGTTTTACCATGCATACAATTGTAATTCAACTACAGGACGTCCCACAGGATTGGCATCTGATCGAACCGTTCTTTTACAAGGTCCAAAGCGCAGGTCAACTTTCCATCTTTCAGGTGGAGGAGGGTAAGAATGGGAGTGGCTTCGACAAGCTGTATCACGAAATCACTCACCATATGTCCCAGATGAGGGTGTCCAAATGGCAGGCCGTCGTGTTGACAACCGTTCCGTGTCCAAGGCTGAATACTAAACGTCTCACCTGTCTTTTAAAAGAAATGAGGGAGAAGTTTTTCCGGCAGTTCATTGAACATGAACTACCACCACGTGCGGTGGCCTTCCTGATGCTCGATCCTATCAAAAGGACTTCGAATTTTGCTCCAGATGATGGGGACAGCAACCCATATTGGCAACTGGACAATGAGGGATATTATTTTGATGAAATGACAGTGAGACATCCGGCAAATATGTTTGTACAAAGGGAACTAGAGGAGCTTGATGCCACATGGGGCAATCAGTTGAACTTGACCGAAGCGGGCCGTATAGACCGTCCGGATCCAGCATTCATCTCTGTTCTTGTGGAAAAAATAAACCGTGTTTCGGGAAGGTTTATTGAAATCATCCGCGACAAGAAAGAATTGTTAAAACAGGATACCATCATTGGGGAACAACTGACGCTACCGCAATTGGAAAGCTTGGAAGCTTCCTTTTTGCAGCTGTTACAACGAAAGAAAATCCCACCGCTTGCAGAAGACCTCGCAGACTTTGCGCCATCAGCTATTTTAAAGGAACTGTTAAAGGAGAAGCTGTCCATTCAGTCTTCGATTGGCGACTACCGGATTATTCGACAGACTTCTGCCATTTATTCGGTTGAAAAACGAACGACAGCCCTTGTTAATATCGCCTTATTCCTTAATGCCGTCGCATTCAAGGATCACATCCTTTCTCAAATTTCCCCCGGTGGTATTTTTGAATTGGAAGTGGTGTTGCGAAGCGGAAAACTAGAGGAGATGCTTTCCGGTTATGATTCTTCTCTACATGCAGCCAGGACGAAGATTGAGAGCAAGCTCTTAGATAGACAAGGGATGACCCATAATCGATTTGAAGAGGTGCAAGTTCAGCCCTATTCGACAGAGCCACTAAAGGAAAATGAAGGTCTCTTGGCCCCTGTCTTTAAAATCAGAAACCAAGCGACCTACATGCTTGAATGGGAAAAGTACATGGATGGTGTCAGTGCAGAACTGGAAAAAAGGGAAAGGGATATGATTTCTGGTGCCCGTGCCGGTGCAAAAAAAATTCAACAATTGAAAAGAAGAAAGTCCGTGCTTGAAGATGAAAAAGTGGAAATCACCGAGTACTTGGAAGAGTTAAAAGATAAAGTGGACACCCTGTATGCAGAGCTAGATGAAAATGAACCAGGTCAAAGCATCGAGACGAAAGAGTGGGAAAAGCATGAGAGAGTTGCCAACTTCTATATGGAGATCCACTCCAAAGCCTGTCCAACCAAAAAGCAGGTAGCCATTGCCATGGGAGTATCGGGACTGATGCTCTTGGCTCCTCAGTTGTTCTCCTTGGAGTGGAGTACCATCGACTTCCGTAATAACTGGCTTTCTTATTCCATCGTACCTGCAGGAATGTTATTTGGGGTACTTGCCATTGGTTTTCTAGTAAAGGCTTATATGCTAAAGCCAGTGGAACGGTTAAGCAAGAATTCTGAAGACAAGCGCAAAGATCTTTTGCAAAGCCAACAGGAAAGTCATAGGAAGTACAACAACTATTTGAACAAAATGTATGAGCTTTATCGGACGAGGCAGTATTACGAAACCGTCAAAGCCCATTACGATCAGATTAAGCAAGAGAACCATCAGCTCCGCTATCATCAAAGCAGGGTCGATGAATTTCTTGATACATGTGGACGGCTCATCAACAATCTAGGACTCTCGCCAAAATTAAACAAGGAATACCACGATTTTTTCGAAACAAAGTTCAAACCGGAAGTGGATGTCTCAGAAAGTCCGATCTACTCGCCATTTGACTGTCAGATCGAAAAAGAGACGGAGCTTGAAAAACTGTCCATCTCTGTAGGTAAACAAAAAAGCTCCGTACATGCCGGTTATCTTCATGTCATTCAGGAGCTTAGATTAGTAAAAGATCAGGTGTATAAACTATGAATCAATGGCTATTATTATTTACTTCCATCGTCGTGTTCCTTGGAATCATCGCATCCCTTTGGGCGACCAATTATAAAGAAGAAAAAAGACACAAGCAGTTATGGTTCCCGTTCCTTGGTGTCCTGTTCGCCTTGGCGGTCCTTCGAATTGATTATGTCTTGTCCAACCCATATATCAATATGGCCTATGAAAGATTTCCTTTTTTAGAAGGAGCTGTGCTGCTCTTTTTAAACATGGTTATTCTGTTGTTGTTTTTGGGGTTGAAAATGGCTGCAAAAACAGTGGAGGTCACAGGTTCTTGGGTAGTAGCGAAGTTCTCAGGAATCAACCGGTTCTCCAGAGGCTCACGAAACTCCCTATTTGTGACATTGGTTCAACGATTGCCAGAGAACATTCGTAAACGCCTTATTGTAAAAAACGGGGATTCCCGTACGGTTGCGATCGCCTACCATGATGATAAACGGAGTATCACTTTAAAGCCTGAATGGTTCTATCCCCGTAACGTGTTTGTGTTTATCAGCTTTCTACCTGCGTTCATACTCTGTTTATATATTGCAGGCATCGTTTATGGAAGGATAGACGTTGTTCAGCCTTTCCTTCCAACTTATCCGGCTCTTTCTCTGATCGTCATTTTGGAATGCGCCTGGTTCCTTGGCGGAAAGAGGCCGAAACTGCGCCAGGAAACATTTGAAGGGGAGAACAGCAAGTCGAGACTGAATTCCAAATACAAGGATTTATTCCATGTCTACCAAGATATGTGGCCGGAACGAATTCTTACCCAAGGGCATATCGAAACACAGACGGCATCCACTCCAAGCTTTGCTCTATTGGGTAAAGACCCGGCCCTTGGAGAAGTAGAAAAGCAGTTCACAGAAATACTGCAGCGGCTGCAAAAGCGTAACATTCCGTTGCGGGCAAGCCATATGGATTTTTTGAAAAACATCCTTCAAGAAAAGGACGTTCTCTTGGAAGATCCGGTCTATGATGAAATTAGTCCGTTTTTGTTTCCTGCCATCACCTCGATGCTGGTGAAAAATAAAAAAATCGTCGTGCTGACAAAGGATAAACAAAGTGCCGAACATGCAGTAGATTGGATAGAAGATGGCATAAAACGTTCGAGCGGGATCGACTTCCTGTGGAAGGTTGCTACTTTGAACCAGACAATTGAAGAGAAAATTGAAACTAATATTCTCGTACTTGCTCCGGAAAATCTGATGGAAAGAGGCGTGTACGACTATTTCGAGCATGCCAATGGAACGGCGGAATTCGAAGCGGTACTGATGATCGAAGCAGAACGAATCATTATGGAATACGGCATGCTTGTTCATACCTTTACGTTGAGACTGGAGGATTACTTGCAAAAGGAGCTACAATATATTGTTCTTTCTCAATGGGGAGAGGGTCTGGAAGCATCTTTACGAAAAATTACGAAGGCCAATATTTACGACACGCTTGCCACTGTTCCGAAAAGCAGAAACTTCTATTATATAGTGTGGCGCCAAGAGGGGAAGGAGCATTTTCAGAAGCGGCTTTTTCCAAAGCTAACTCATCGCGTCATTGAACCGGAAGCGGCACTTGCGACAATCGCACTCAAATATAATATTGAGAAAATCAGCTACCTGTATCAAGATAAAAACCCGGTCTCAGAAAGTATCGACGAACTAATCGATAATCCTAATCACCTGAGAGAACTGTATATCTCCGGCGACTATATCGATTCTTTCCAGAAACGATCCCATTATTACAAAAATTATTGGGAGGTTCCAAGGGAAGAGCAAGGTTTGTTTTTAGTTAAGGGACTCGAATTACAACCTGATTGACACCATTTCCCAATGTTGGTCCAATGCGAAAGATGAGCTGTTTGTGCACATCATAAGTCCGCCGTATTTGTTGCGTGACTACTTGGCGGGCACGGCAGAATTTTATCTCGACAACAACAGGAAGGTGTCACCGCTGGCTCCGCGACTTTCAAAACGAAATTGGGGCGCCGCCTTGTTTTTACTAGAAAGGATGTCCCATACTCATATCCCGGAGCAAGAGGTCAAAAGCTTCCTCCGAAGCGCGGATATCCAAGAACCAATTGTGATGGAAGGGATAAACCGCTTCTTTCAGCAACATTTTGGTGCAGAAGAGGATTATCGCCATGCAATTGAAGTAAAAAAAGACCGGAGCTTTCATTCGAAAAGCAAGAGTTTTGAGGAAACGGTCTCTTATAAGTTTGCAGTAAGGGTCAGGGAAATGCTTACCAAAAACAGTTATGACTTTTTCGAATTCAAAACCCATACTGGTAAAATTATCGGCAGTGTGTTCAGCGGCCATCTCTTTCAACAATACTTGCCAGGCCAACTGTTAACACTAGATGGGCAACTGTTTCGAATGAATGAATTTAACGAAGAGATGAAGCAAGTGGATGTTAGCTTTCAGTCTCTCACCGGAAAACCGCTGTACCGTCAGAATCAGGTTTACACGATAGGTGATCTTGTAGGCGTAACGGACATCAAGCAGGTTGGTCCTTATGAACAGGTGTTTCAAACAGGCGAAACAGTGGTTGATGTCGTAACGGAAGGCTATTTCAAGTTTCAAAATGATATCAATTTTGATGATGCTTTTTACTCCTATCAAACTCTGACGGAAAAACAAAAACAGCAGGCAAGGAGAATCTATCCAAATGGAAAGGTGCTCAAAGTATCACTTCGTCAACGCCAAGGTTTGTTCGCCATAGAAAATAAAGAGAAAATCGCCTTCACCCTGGCATTCTTGCTAAATGAAACTTTCTTCAGCCTCTTCCCGTCGTCCCATATGTATGTAAAGGCGACTACGAAGCTGTCTGAAGGGTTTAACGATACTCACAAGGAAGACGAGGAGCTATTTGATGGTCTGTTTCCAACTTTAAAGGTGGAACATAAGAACGAAGAAGCCGTGGAACTCTATTTTATTGAAGACTCTACACTTCAGCTTGGATTGCTCGCGTCCATTCAGGAAAACTGGGAGCACATTCTTGAAATTGTGGACGATTATCTAGCCTGGCTGCTCGAGGACCCACTGAATCATGCCGCTTTCTTGAAAATGGGTGCTCCTGATGTACCACATGCCTTTGCTTTGGAAGAAACATCAAACCTAATCCGCACATTGCTGCCGGCTGGTTGCCTGCGTGAGCTCCGCCAAGGCAATCATAAACCTGTCATCCTAAACGATGAAGGCATAGAAAAAATAGAATGTGATTATTGTGCTAAAGAATACTATTCTACCGATTTTGAAGAAGTGGACGAAGGACTTAACCGTTGCTCTTACTGCACACAAACCGCCATCACAGAAGTGTCACAAGTAGAGGCCATTTACCCTGAGATCCGTCAATACTTCGTCAACTCATTTGGCATCGAGCTGCGCCGTGACATCAACATGAAACTGCACAGCGCCAAAAAACTGCACGAACTAAGCGGCATCCCGTTCGTCCCGACAACCAAATACAACCCAAGAATCGTCGGCCGTGCCACCATGGATGAAGACAAAAACATGTCCGTCTATATTGAAATGGGCGCCCCGCGCGTCCAAATCGCCATCACCTTGGCCCATGAACTTACCCACGTCTGGCAGTTTGACAACCTGAACATGCAATACATGACCATCCAAGAAATAGAAGGCTTCGCAAGCTGGATCGAAGTCCACTACGCCCGCTCCATCGACGAAAAGGAATATGCAGACAAAATCCACGACTCGTTGATGAGAAGAAATGACGTCTACGGCCAAGGGTACCGTGATTTGGTTGCGATGATGGAGAAGGATGGTAGATTGGAATCGCCGTTTGGGGTATATATGGTGAAGGGATAAAGGATGTGATGACGCGGTTGCCCGCTTGTATCGTGCGCTCGAGCTATTTGGCCAAAATCAATTAATTGAAAAGTATGGTATCCATTCAAGTAGGTGCAAAAAAGAGCAAATTTCTGAGTCCATTAGGAGTGAATATGTAAAAAGGTATGGAGATCCAACTAGCGAATTTCTTAAATTTGGATTGCATTCAAACTTCCTTCTATTAAATGAACTCGAGGATGACCTAGGAAGATTATATGTGAAACGCCACGATGATATAGTTAAAAGGTTAAGCTTACGTAATATGTCGATTCTGGCACATGGCCTACAACCTGTTTCAGAGAAAGGTTATCAGGAGATGCTTGATTTAATTTTAGAGTTTGCTTCACTCACAGAAAAGGACCTTTTAATTTTATAGAATTGGAATTATAAATATGTAAACGCCTTATTCATATGGATAAAGGCGTTTTATATTTCAATCCCTGTCTAGATAAATATATCCAGGTCTATTATAATCCTGTTATAGGATAATTTTATTAATTGATTATGCACATACATACAAATAGATATATAGATAAAAGGGTGAAAAAGGAGGGGGCAATTTAATTGAAACATCATTTAGCAGTATATTACGAAAAACTCCGCCAAAACAAAGATGAAGCCAAGGAATATTACTTTCAACACATGTTTGATAATGTCTGTCATGAGTTTAAGAAGAAGGTTGCGGAAAAGCAGGCGAACCGAGAAATTCAAGAATATGATTATTTAATCATGACGGTCGGCTACAACATCGAGCCGTTGGTGATGTGGATTAAGGCGTTGAGCCCTAAGCGGGTGTTCTTTTTATGCTCAGAGGATACAGAGAAGTACGTGGATGAGATTTGCAAAAGGGCTGAACTGATTCATACGCAGTGCGATCATGAAGTCATCCGGAAAACAAATGGTACAGATGTTTACGAGATGATTAACAAGTTCATTGAGAAGAATAGAATTATGCAAGAAAACAAGCTTAATAGAGTGGCGATTGATATTACGGATGGTACGAAAAGTATGGTGACCGGCTGCACGCTGACGGCAAATCATCTTGGTATGGACCTGCTCTATATTCATAAGGAGGAATCCGATAGCGGCTATCTTGGAAAAGAGGAGCCGATGATTCTGCAGGACCCGCTTGTGGTGTTTGGTCAGAATGAATATAAGCGTGGGATTGCCAAGTTTAACAGTGAGGATTTTGAAGCGGCGGCAGAGATTTTTAAGGCGATCAAGGAGCGGGTGATCAACCCTCGTAAGTATGAGGTACTTGAAAATCTGGCTGTTGGTTATGCTCATCTGGAATCGATGCGGTTTGATCTGGCACACGACTACATAAGGAAAGCGGTGGAATGGGCGGAGCGAATGGAGTTATCAGAGGTGCCGACGTATGATTTGCGTAAGCAGCTGAAAGCGATTGAACCGTTGATGGCATTGCACGACCGTTCAGACCGTGAAAAACTGAGTAATGACCAGCTTTATTGGCATCTTTACGCTTATTTGTTTGAGATGACGAAGCACTATAAATCCAATAACAAACATGATATTACAGCCCTTTTGACGTATAGGTGTTTGGAGATGACGGTCCAGAGGTTGTTGTTAAAGCATGGTATTTATACGGCCAATGCTAGCTTCAGTCATCTCGATCAGCAACAGTTGTTGAAAGACTACAATGTGCTAGGGGAGCAGGTATTTCCAAATTACCGGCCGTTGCATTATTTTCCGAACAAAATTACCCTGATGAGCGGGCTGATTTTGCTGAGGGCACTGCAAGAGCCAATGGTCCGCGATATTGGACTTGCGGATATGAATAATATGATTACGTTGCGGAATAAAAGCCGTCTTGTGCATGGTTTTGAACTGTTGACAGAAGAGCAAGTGGAGGGGTTCTATAATCGGATAAAGGGCTTGAGTAACTTTGTGTGGAATCATGATAAGCACAACTTGAAGGTTGAGGTTGGTTTTGAGGAGTTCTCCAGTCCATATTCGTTTGTGAATATTAGTTTGCGGAGTAGGTTAGTGAGTGTTTAAGGTTGCTGGAAGCATGCGATGTGGGAGTGCCCCTTGGCATGCTTCTTTATTTTGATGTTGAACTTTAACTAAATCGGGCAAAAATCCAAAAATACGGGCGATTTTTCAGATTTACGGGCGATAATTTGGATAATCGGGCGAAAATAAAAAATTACGGGCGATTTTTCAAAAATACGGGCGAAAATCACAGGTAATCGGGCGATTTGGAAAAAATGGAAAATGAGCACGAGCTCCTATTCTTCAGAAAATACCTCTAAAACTACCGATTCCAACGCATCCAAATCCACACGACTGACCATTTTATACGTACATTTACCACTGCGCAGATAACTGTAGATAATTTGCGCTTTATCAATTTCAAAGCGGCTTACTTCTCGCGCTGCAGCAGGGGCGGCGTCAGTAAGTTCACCCGAAAGCCTCGCGGTAATTTTCTGAAGGACTTCCTCATCCATTCCGTCCCCACCGCCATAAACCTCACTAAACAACACATCTGTCCTCCGAATAAAAAAGCACTTCACCCGTTGTTCATCCAGTTTTTCCGCGACTAACATTAAATGATTTCCTTCCGTAAAGTCCATCACATCTTCTTTTTGCAGTAGGGCCTGTAAAGATTGTATGCAGTTACGGTATCTAGCTGCACGCTCAAAATCCAAGTCGGCCGCAAGTTGCCCCATCTCCTGCTGCATGTCTTCCAGCAACTCTGCACTTTCCCCATTAAGCAAGGCGATTAGCTGTTCCACAATGGCATTGTACTCACCGACTGCTTTGCCTCCAAGACAGATGCCGCGGCAAAGGCCAAGAGAATAGTTTAGGCAGGGAGACCCGTTGATGGCGGGGTTAGAGCAGTTTAGTCGGTATACATCTTTCAATCCTTGTATTGCAAAACTGACTGTTTTTCTGCTTGTATATGGTCCAAAGCTCCAGCCGTCGCCGCCACGCAAGGGCTGGGTGGTTGGGCGAAGACGATAGAGCTTGCCGACTTTTCGAATGGTTAGATAGAGGAATGCCTCTGGTGTTTTCATTTGTCGGTTGTATTGTGGGCGGATTTCTTGGATGAGCTGCCATTCGAGCAGTAGTGCTTCGAACTCCGTATCTGTCTCGATGATCTCTAAATCTCTTATATGTTTGACAAGTTTTCGGACTTTGTTTGAATGAGCAGATGACTCCCTGAAATAGGACTGGACGCGTTGGCGAAGACGTTTTGATTTTCCCACATAGATGACTTGGCCTAAAGAGTCCTTCATTAGATAAACACCTGGTGTAGCAGGTATTTCTTTTATTTTTTGTAAAAGACTCATGACCAATCACCTCTCTAAATAACAACAATCTTTTAGAAAAGAGCTCTCTAGGAAGATAGTTCTATGTTTAAATTTTCGAAACCTTACAAAAACGTGTGTATTCATGTAGAATTAAAAGTGTCATTACTTAATAGAGTACCAAAGAAAATAGGAAACTAACAAGAAATAAGAGGGGGTCATTCAATTGAGCAGGGAAACATGGAAAAAGGTATTTAGTACGATTCCAGATGGAGAATTGGTGGAGTTAGCGGACTTTTGGTCGATACAGGTAAAAGGCTTCCGCCAAATAAATCAGGAAAATATAAAACATGCAAGGGCGATGGTTATCGCTGAAGCATTGAAGCCGCGAAATCTAAAAATGATAAAAGCTTATTACACGATAAATGATGACGAAGCAGATGAACCGGCAGACAAAGGGGACGAAATTACGCTGAATGCATTAATCGAGATATATGAAGAAGGAAAAGAGCTGCATCTGATTCTTGGTGGTTTATATGCGAGCGAAGAGGAGAAGTTTGAAAAGCTTGCGCTGGAGCTGGAAGAGACGTTGCTAGAAAAATATCAGGTGGATGATTTAAGTAGTCTCATAGACAGCAAAGAAAAAAAGGAAGATGAGGTCCAGCAAGAAAAAGGGGAGTCCAAGTCCACATCGGACTGGGAGAAAAAATGGAATAAATCCGAAGACAAGAATAAGGATTTGCGTGCGAAAATAGGAGATTGGGAAAAAAAGTACTCGCAGTTAAAGCAGCAATCTAAGGAAGAGAAACAATCGGCATTGAGCGAGAAGCTAAAGCTGCAGCAGGAACTTGGTACTGAACGGGCCCAACACAGGGAAACGGTAGAAAACAATAAGAAAACCGCTGTTGAAAATGAAACGCTGAAAGAGGAAGTGGCAAAGTTGAAGGGGGAGATTTCTCACTTGAACGCGATGTTGCTTCATCAACAACAAGAAGTGGCCGCAACAGCAGCTAAGGTAGATGAAAAACAACCAGTTGCAACGGATCAAAAGGAAATCGTCTTGGTGGGTGATCCGAAGAATAAATTAACAGAAAATTCAGCAAAACACACCATTCGTGTTTTGGAACTAAAGGATGTTCCGGAAGCACTGGAATCGGATTGGCTTGAAAAGTGCGATGAGGTTTGGATGATGACGTATCTAGTGCCGCCACAGGTGAGAAGGAAGATAAAACGAACGGTACAGAAAAGTATAAAAGAATTTAGCGATTTCCCGACAATGAAACGTTATATAGAGAAAGGTTGAGAGCGATGAATAAGGTTTGGGAGAATGACTTAGTTGGTGTACTGGCAGATGTTGATCAAAGTGAGCTACTGTACAGGGACTCCATTTTAATAAATAAGCAGGACAGTCTCCAGTTTTTTGTCCGAATCATTTCACAGCCTGCCGAAAGCTTTCCGAATGTCAAAGCGGTGACAGGATTTTATTCTGATTTGGAAAAATGGGGATTTGAAGATGATTATTTGCAGCCGGAATTTATTCGTAAAGAAAAATTACGCGAATGGTTGGATGATCGGTTGTTAATTTTCAAGGTGGAGAAACGCATTCGTTACAATCATGAAGAAGTGTATAACATGTTTGGTGTGCGGGTGATGCCGAAGCTTCCAAGTTATGAAAAGGATTTGAAGCTGATTCCTGTTCCTATTTTCAGCCAAAAAGTAAATGGGATGGGGCAGGGTGAATTTATATCAAGGCTTGTAGAGAAGAAATTTGTCGGCCGCATTGTGGAAGTGTCCCATGAGGCGAATGATACCCCTCCGATTGTGCTTTGGAAGGAAGAAACGGATGAGGACGAACAGTTTACAGTGTACGGCGTGTTTGAAAAACATCAGTATGCGCATGGTGGTTTCAACTTTGAATTGCGGGATGAGTTGAAAGGGTTGGACTTGGAGGAAGAGTGGCTGGATGAGTGCTACCTCACGGATGAAAGTCCAAATGTTGCATTTGTGCCAATTGGAATTTATCAGGAGTTATTGAATCGTTTAGAAGAACAAGAGGCGGTACAGGTATCTAGCGAGTTTGCTAGAGAAAATTACCCGCAAGAGACCGGGAGCGGGTCAGCTTCCTTAGAGCAGCAAGCCTCACCGGACATTCAAGGCAGCAGGCAAGAAGTTGCCGTTTCGGTGATGGAAAAGCCGACAAGCGAAATCAACGTACCTGCCCCAAAAGGAAACGAAAAGGAACAGGAGTTTTTGGAGCTTCTATATAGTCACACGCAAGACGCTGGACTCATATATCGAAAAGAGAATCTGATTAATTTTCACACTTCCATGAAGTCGTCGTCTCTTGTGGTCTTGTCAGGAATGAGTGGAACAGGGAAAACAAAGCTGGTGGAGTTGTACAGTCAGTCACTTGGGTTAAAAGGAGAGCAGCTTACAGTCATTCCGGTAAGTCCGTCCTGGACGTCGGATTCCGATCTAATTGGTTATGCGGATACGCTGAATATGGTGTACCGTCCCGGGGATTCTGGATTGATCAATGCCCTTCGAAAGGCGGAAGATGATAAGGATAAGCTTTATATTATCTGCTTTGATGAGATGAACTTGGCAAGGGTGGAGCATTATTTTTCTCAGTTCTTATCGATTTTGGAGATGGATCATGGGAAGCGTGTGTTGAGGTTGTATAACGATGATTTGGAGAGCAGGTTGTATAATTCCGCTCAATATCCGCCGACCATCGTGATTCGGGAAAACGTCTTGTTTGTCGGAACCGTCAATATGGATGAGTCGACTTATCACTTTTCCGATAAAGTGTTGGACCGGGCGAATGTGTTGTCGTTAGATGTGATGCCGTTCACGGAGATGAAACAGCTGCCGGAAAAGAAAAAAGGGATGGTCGCCCGGGCAGATGAAGTCGATTATGACACATTTGAATCTTTTCAATATAAAAATAGAAGTATAAGTCTTCATGATGATGAACTTGCATTGTTGTGGGAGGTTCACCAAATGATGCAGAATGTGAACAAACAGGTCGGAGTGGGTCCGCGGATTGTGAAGCAGATTGATCAGTATTTGGGCAATCTCCCGGTGCAGGAATATATTTTACGGGAGGATGCCTTTGACCTTCAAGTTGTTCAGCGTGTTTTGACGAAGGTGAGAGGGTCTGAAGATCAGCTTAGGGAATTGCTTGGACGCTACAACCGTGAAAAGGATACTGTGGAAGGCAGTTTGTTAATACGATTATTTGATCGCTATACAAATGTATCGATTTTCAAGGAAAGCAGAAATGTCATCAAACAAAAAGCGAAAGAGCTGAAATATAATGGATACACCATGTAGCACGCAGCCTTTTTCGGTTATTTTTACACATGTTTTTCAAAACGGATCTCGGGAAGATTCAGAGGTTCAAAGCTTTGTCGAGCATCTCTCAGACTGGGATGAAACTGTACATGTCTACACGGAGATTCGGGAGAACGTCAATCTTGAGTTGCGTTTCCGCTGTGAGGATCAGGGTGCAAAATGTTATATGGACGGATTTGATGGGCTTGGGGATGACAGGTTGTTGGTTGATCAGGAGTCAGAGGAGAATTACCTTGGCTGCAATGCTCATGTAACACTTTTCAGGCATTCTACTTCCGATAACTATTATCCTTATATTCCTGGTCTGTACAGCTTGAGGGTGGAAACGTCAGATGGGAGGACGTTTTATACGCTCGTAAAGGTTATTTCGAACAGACTTTTTGACGATCAGCTTGCCACGATGCGCTCTGATGTAGAAGGAAAACTAAAGGGTGTTGCCCTCGACGTCATCCGCAAACAGCATAGCCCGAAGAGTTTAGTGGCCTTGCGGATTGATCCGGTATTGTTTCGTCAGTACCAGGTGCTGCAGCATTATTTTACGGATATATACGCCCTTGTTTCCGACCTTGCCAAAAAGGTGCGGTCTTCGGTCGCGAAAGAATACCAGATGCAACCTGCTGAAATGCCTGCGCATGTGGACGTTGTGTCCATTCAGCACCGGTTGAAACGGCCGGATACGATGAATCTGGTGAAATCGGTGCAAAAGCGGATAAATTATGACCTGCCGGAAAATCAGATGTTAAAGGCAATTTTGGAAAAATGGAACAGGTTGTTGCATGAGTTTGTGGCTTGTATGGATACGACCATTAAAGGGTTATCTACTCGCAAGGACTATTCGTTCTCCATTTCCCTTCCATTGGAGAGAAAGCGGCGCCTTGTGGAGGAATTAAAGGAGTATCGTGGAAAAGCAATGCGCATGAGTGGCGCGTTAAGTCTGGTTAAATCCAGCCATTGGTATCGGGAGGTGTCTTATAAAAAGGCACTTGCGGTTCCTACGGTCATGTTTGTGGATGTAAGGTACCGAAAGCTTTATCAAATCGACCAGGCTCTTCAAGGGGATGAGATTCCCGTTCACACAGGGCTTGGACAGCAGTGGAAACGAACCGATCAGTTATATGAGATTTGGGGTTGGCTGCAGGTGGTGGATGTGTTTGGCGAGATGGGCAGTGGAGAGGCCGGGCAACGTGGTAGCTTCGAGATAACTAGTAAGCCTGTCGCAAAGGATAATATGATTCAATATAGGTTTGGAGATATTTCTCTGCATATTACCTATGACGGAACGATTCCGAGCCATCCGGAAGCAACGGATAAATGGACGGTGCCGGTGTATACGACTGGTACAAATAATAATCCGGATGTTCGGATGGATCTGTTCTTACGGGAGATCTATATTGGCACCATTATGATTGACATGAAGTACCGCAAACGTCATGCATTGACAGATTCGATGAGGCAGCTGACAAGCTATGCCGATAATGTCAGGTCTCCCTATATCTATGGGAAAAAGCGTTGGCAGAAATATCGCCCGGTGCATCAGGTGCTTGTGCTCTATCCTGAAAAGCACGGTGGGATTGAAGTGGAGGAACTGGACGGGAAAAGTATCAGTCTCGTCCCATTGACTCCAGCCGAGGATCAGACTGTTTTCCAAGAGACATTAAAGTGGCTTGTGGCGGAAATGCTGTTGGAGGCAGATGAGGAAGGGATACAGTAGAACAACAGATATATTGATATATTGGCAAAGCTCCCGTTTTGAGGGAGCTTTGTTTTTTGTTTTGGAGGGCTAAAATGGATATATTGCATTTACAATGGATAAATGACTTTTACGATGGAAATATCATTTTTACAATGGATATGTCCCCGTTTACAATGGATATATCATTTTTACAATGGATAAGTCCAATCCGCCTGTTACAAATCGAACCTACCCTACTACCGTATCGCCGGCACTTTAATTTTCACGGTGAATTTCTCGTTTTTACACACAAAATCCAAGAAACCTTGGTGCTCCTCCACGATATCCTTGATTATTTTTGTCCCTAATCCTTCGTGATCCCCGCCCTTAGTGGTATGTCCATAAGAAGCGAACAAGGAGTCCAGCACATCAACCGGAACTGGCAAGGTGTTATTTTTGCAGGTCAGCATATACAGACCGCTGCGTTTATAAAATTGTAACGTCAACATTGCCTGCTCCCCGCGCTCACGCTGCCATTCTTCGCATGCATCCAAGCTGTTGCTCAATAGATTCCCAAGCAATGCCACAATCTTCTGGTCGCCGATTGGCAATGTAGACAAAGGCAAATCTAAGTCATACACCACACTGACTCCTGAAGATTTTCCGCGTCGGTACATTTGATGCAGCACGCCAGCCACCACCCCGCGCTCTCCTCTAATGGAGTAGTTGGTTTCTTCATAGTCCTCTACAAGGTCATCGAGATAAAACTTGGCTTCCTGCGCCTTTCCGTTCTCTAGCATAAAGTGGACCGCTGACACATGTTTGAGGAAATCATGTCGCTCGCTGCGGACAATACGGAACGTTTCATTGATATGAGCTCGTTGCTCCTCGTGTTGAGCAAGGTCCCGGTGTAATCTAATAAAATATTGACCAATCGATAACCGCACGTATTCGCATGCGATAAATGCGATTAGTGGTCCTACCGCCAACCATGCAGGAAGGTTGACCCCTAAAGCGACCGCCACCACGACAACTTGCACACCACAAAGAGCACTATTGACCTTCCAACCTAAGATTCTAATCGGTGCTGCTATTTTTCTATGAAAATAAGTCTTCAACACTAATCAATCCTCTTCTTTTTAGAAATAGTTCTCTTGCAAAAAGTCCACCTTATCCTTTGTGATCATTGCTTGTTCCTCCATGCCTTCAAACGTTACGATGTACGAGTTCTTCGCATAGAGGGAGAAGTTTTTCACGTGATGAATGTTAATGATGAAAGAACGGTGGGAGCGGAGAAAGTCTCGCTCGCGCAGTTCTCCTTCTAGTTCATTTAATGTTTGGTAGGTTTTGATAGGGCCGCCTTTTGTGTAGATGGTTGTGGAGCGGCCAGATCTTTCAATAAAAACAATGTCCTTTTTTTGAACGATGTGGATGTCGTTTTTTTGTTTAAGATAGAGTCTGCCGGCGATCTCGGCAGACTTGGATTTTTCCAATAATCTTTCTATGCTTTTCACCAGACGGTCTTTTGGATAGGGCTTCATGATGTAGTCGTGCACGTTCAATTCGAAGGCGTGGACGGCATAACCACTGCTGCCAGTGACAAATATAACTGCGATATTCAATGCGTGTGAGTGGATGATGTCTGCTAGTTCATAGCCGGAAAGGTTTGGCATTTCAATATCTGCAATCAAAAGGTCCACGGCTTCTTTTTTTATATAATCATAGGCTTCTTCGGCAGATTGAGTAGAGAAGACGATCTCCACATTCGGAACGGCTGCCACAATTCCATTTAGTTTGTCCAAATCTATGTATCTGTCATCTACAAGACCAACTCGCATTGTTTTACCCTCACCTTGATGATATTAGTACATCCCATTTTCATGATAATTATCTTTATTTTACCATCAAAAATGTAGAAATGGTCATTTTCACGACATCAAAAGGAATATTCGCGACATAACTAGAGATTCCTAACCAAATAGTTTGTATGATGAAAACAAGAAATCAAACAAACGAGGTGAAAGAAACATGATTGAAATTAATCAAGTAACAAAGAAATTTCAAGATAAAAAGACTTATGTCACGGCGCTCAAGCATGTAACATTTACGGTGAACAAAGGGCAGGTAGTCGGTTTGCTGGGGGAAAACGGTGCTGGAAAGACGACTTTGTTAAGGTCCATCGCGACGTTATTAACACCAACAGACGGATCCATCAGTGTGGCGGGTTTTGATACCGTTAAAAATTCAGATTCTATTAAAAGAAAAATCGGGGTACTGTTCGGAGGGGAAACTGGCTTATATGACCGCCTGACTGCACGCGAGAACCTGGAGTATTTTGCGGCTCTATACGGAATGAGCAAGCATGAGACAAAGGTGCGGATTGAAGAGTTAGCGAAAATGTTCGGGATGAAAGATTACTTGAATCGGAAGATCGGCGGCTTTTCGAAAGGAATGCGTCAAAAGGTGGCAATAGCCCGCACGTTGATTCACAATCCGGATATCATTTTGTTCGATGAGCCAACAACGGGTTTGGATATAACGTCTTCTAATGTATTCCGCCAGCTTGTCCATCAGTTAAAGCGTGATGGGAAAACAATCATTTTCTCTAGTCACATCATGGAAGAAGTGAGCATGCTGTGCGATTCGGTGGCAATGATGCATAAAGGAGAACTTGTCCACCATGGCTCTTTGGAAGCCTTATATAAATCAGAAGGTTCTCGTGACCTTAACTATATTTTCATGAGTAAACTTGTAAGGGGGAACGAAGACTATGCTTCGTAAAATATACTTTAAAGAAATGAAAGATTCATTCCGAGATAGAAGGACACTATTATTGACCGTTTTATTGCCGATTGTGATGATGACAGGACTTGTATTATTTTACGAAAGCATGTTGTCAGATGGGGAAGGGGAAACTTATACCCTAGCTGTGAATGAAGCGTTTGGTGCAGAGGAAGAAGCTTTGTTTGCTAGAGTTGAAAATATTGAATTTTTAAAAGCGGAAGATCCAGAAGCGTTGTTGGAAGAAGGAGAAGCGCAGGCTGTATTGATTATAGAAAACGGATTTTTTGGAAAAGTTGAAAATGGCGAAGCGACTGTTGTGACACTTATAGGTAATTCTTTTAGTCAAAGCTCTTCCATGCTAATGGGGGAGGTCACTAGTGTTCTTGGAGCCTATGAAAAATTGGTGATTGCAGATCGACTAGAAGCAGAAGGTACGCCTCAGGAGCTTGTTCAACCATTTACGATTGAGCAGAAGGAACTGACAGAGGAGACAGCAGGTGTAAATATGGTTGCCATGCTTGTACCGTTAATTTTAGCTTTAGCGATTGGAATTGGAGCAGGCCCTTCAGCCTCTGATTTGTTTGCGGGAGAAAAAGAGAAGAAAACGATGGAAGCGTTATTGATGACACCAGTAAACCGAATGACTTTGTTACTTGCTAAATGGTTAACTATTTCAACGATTGGTGCACTGACTGGTATTGTCACGTTGATTGTAGTTGCGCTGGAAATCACCTTCTTAACGGAAAATATGAAAAATGCCATTTCGTTTGGTGAAAATGTTTACTTAGTGGTCGGATTTGCAATCTTCGTATCGGTTGTCTATGCCATGTTCATTGCTACGTTGCAAATGATCACAAGCATCATGGGTAAAACAGTAAAAGAATCGCAAAGCTATAGCACCCCAATTATGATGATCGCCGTGTTCCCTATCATGATTATCTCTGGTATTGGAATCAATGAACTATCATTCGAACACTTTGCGATACCAATCATGAACATCTTTACCGTACTAAAAGAACTAAGCTTCGGCATCATCAACTACGAACATCTCGCCATCATGATCGGAAGCAACCTCATCTGCATCATCGTCGCATTTGTGATCGCTAGGATTATGTTCTTGAAGGATAAATGGGTGATGAACTGAAAAAGGGGTCTGACCCGCTGTGCGGTGAAGTGATGAAGAGATAAAGAGGGGTCTGACCCGCTGTACGGTGAAGTGATGAAGGATTTAGTGGCAAAGCTCCTTTATGGGGCTTTGTTTTTGTTTTAGAGTGCGGGAAGGTGAGCTGGAAGGCTATAATGGATATATTGGATTTACAATGGATATATGATTTTTATGATGGATATTTCGTTTTTACAATGGATATATCCCCGCTTACAATGGATATATCATTTTTACAATGGATAAGACCATTTGTTGGTGGTTTCCGTTAGATTGCCGTCTACCAATTATCCAAAAATACACATCTTCCATGCAGGATTAACCCTTTGTTTATATAATACTATCAATATAGGTGAAATAAAGGAGGATGAAAGCATGGCAGTTAACACATTAATGACATGGACATTCTTGTCAGAAACAGCTGTAACCCGAGACATTGAGGATATTTTAATTGAAGGGGAAAGGGCGGAAATTGCGTATAAAACTATCCGGGATATAGCGGTTGTCACAAATAAACGGATTATAATTGCGGATCGTCAAGGCCTCACTGGGAAAAAAGTTGAGATGTACACGATTCCTTTTAAATCCATTGTGATGTACTCTTCGGAAAACGGTGGGATGCTCGATACCAATGCGGAATTAGAGCTATGGACAAAGGCGGGTACGTTCAAACTGAATATTAACAAAAAAGTGGATATCCGCAAGCTAGACCGATTAATTGCTGAGCAAATCCTATAATACCTTCGCACCTTTAATCACATAGAACATGCACCTCCCCACACTCTCTCTGCATAAGCTATTAGGCAGAAGTCTAGTTAGGGGAGGTTTTTTTTATGTATTCCAATCAACACTATGGGCAAAATCCTCATGCATTTCGGCAAACACCGGCTGATGAACGTTTGATTTATGTCTATCCTCGTCCAAGGCCATTTTATCCTTATTACTATCCATACTATCCGGCGCCATATTTTTATCCTTACTACTATCCTCGTCCACGCCCGTACCCGTATTACAGAACGGACGATAATGAAAATGAAATGCGTGCAAGTTGGCGGGAATGGGAGGATCTTGGATTGCCTTTACTTGGAATGAAAGGGGCACCTGCAGTATCTTCTTGGTCTGCTAATCGTCTAGATACGTTCGTTCGCGGAGAAGACAACAGATTATGGCAAAAGTTCTGGAACGGAAGACGCTGGAGCCGCTGGAATGACCTTGGTGCACCACGAGGCGGCTTGAGAAGTTCGCCGGCAGCCGTATCATGGGGACAAAATCGTATCGATACATTCGCGCGCGGTGCCAATGAAGCGATGTGGCACAAATGGTGGGATGGGCAGCGTTGGAGTCAGTGGGAGGATTTAGGATCCCCACGTGGTGGCTTTAAAGGAACGCCATCTGTAGCTTCTTGGTCAGTTAATCGTTTGGATTGTTTTGTTCAAGGCATGGACAATAACATGTGGCACAAGTGGTGGGACGGATCTAGCTGGAGTCAGTGGGAAAATCTTGGTTCCCCACGAGGCGGCTTGACCGGTTCCCCGGGTGCAGTTTCATGGGGGCCAAACCGCATCGACTGTTTTGTCAGAGGGATGAATGAGCGCATGTGGCACAAATGGTGGGACGGAAGAAGTTGGAGCCGCTGGGAGAATCTCGGCACCCCACGAGGCGGGTTTGAAGGTGCGCCTGCTGCAGCTTCATGGGCACCAAATCGGATCGATGTTTTTGTAAAAGGTGATGACAACCGCATGTGGCAGAAATATTGGAATGGCCAACGTTGGAGTGAGTGGGGCAATCTTGGTGCGCCTCGTGGTGGTGTGCAATCCCATCCAGCAGCAGTTTCATGGGGAGGAGGCAGAATCGACACCTTTGTAAGAGGCAACAACAAGAAAATGTGGCACAAGTGGTATGCGTAATTAACAGAAAATTATTGAAACTAATTAAATATAAGGATAAACTGGTAATACCACGCATAAAATTGGTATTACCAGTTTTATTTTACGCGAATAAAAGGAGGGCCTTAACCATCATGAGGGTAAGCGATAAAATCGAAAAGCTATTTATTCAAAAAATTCTCAAGGGAGAATTTGCGTCAGGGACACAAATTCCCTCTGAACGTGAACTTGCTATAGTCTTTGAAGTCGGCCGGCCTGTTATCCGTGAGGTGTTGCAACGCCTTGAACGGGATGGCTGGCTCACAATTCGCCATAATCAACGTGCTACAGTGAACGACTATTGGAAAGAGGGCAATCTTATGACAATCGCCCACATTCTAAATAAAGAGGAGAGTATTCCGAACGAATTTATCATCCACCTCCTCGAGCTAAGAAAAAACCTTTCACCTTCCTATGTAAAAGGAGCGGTCCTACATAAACCGATGGAGGTCATATCTTTGTTAAAAGAAAGCGAAAGCGTCGCCGACAACCCTGTCTCTTTTGCCGAATATGACTGGCATCTTCAACGGGGACTTGCGGCCGCTGCACCGAACCCTATTTACTTGTTAATTTTAAATAGTTTCGGGAATCTTTATCTTAAACTTGCAACCTATTATTTCACAGAAGCCTCCTACCGGAATGCCTCAAAGAGTTACTATATGAAGCTGATGGAAGCTGTATTAGAAAAAGATGGTGACAAAGTGGAACAGCTTGTGCACAGCATGATGGAACAAAGCATCAAGATGTGGCAAGAGCAAACGGCTGTAAAATAAACAGAACAAGGGGGAAAAGAGATGAAGGGGTATTACAGGGAGTTCTTTTTGTTTCCGGACATTACTATTTTACTAGTACTGATTGTGGGGAGTATCGGGTGGCAGGTCTGGAGTGGGTTAACGTGGGGAGCGTTAATCGTGTTTGCGTTCGGAATGCTGACATTTATGTTCAGTGAGTATCTTACGCACCGTTTTGTGTTTCACCTCAAGCCGCCAAAACATCCATTTTTATTAAAAATGTTAAAACGTCTTCATTATGACCACCATACGGATCCAAATGATTTGCATTTACTATTTTTACCGCTCTGGTATAGCCTGCCGAATCTGTCGGTGCTCGCTATTATTTTCTATTTAATTGCTGGCAGCTGGTGGTTAACGCTTGGATTTGCAAGCGGGTTGATGATGATGCTCTTTCTCTATGAGTGGAAGCACTACGTTGCCCACCGACCAATCAAGCCTCGTACGAAATTTGGGAAATGGGTGAAAAAGACGCATATTCTTCATCACTTTAAAAACGAGAATTTTTGGTACGGGGTATCCACGCCTTTTGTGGATGTACTGTTTGGCACGCTGAAAAATGAAAAAGACGTGGAAACGAGCAAGACCGCGAAGGATTTGGAGAAACGAGTGTGAAGGTGGAATCCCTTCTTCCCTATCGTAAAGTGTGGAAATGGGAGCATTATTAACTATTTGGTCGTAATCCTTCCCTTTGTGAAAGGTGAATGCGCCATGGGGGAATATATTGCTGAATATACTGAAATATCATTTCTCCTCCCTTTTTCCAAACGGCTAGTATTATGGTTTAATTAATAGGTATTGTAGGGAATAGAATAAAAAATTGTGAAAAAAAGGGATGTTGATGCTTATGGACAGGTCAGTTTTTAAAATTTCAGTTGGGATTGCCGCATTTTTTGTATTAATAGGTGTATTGATTCCAGATCAGCTTGGAAATGCGATGGGAATTGCACAAGCTTTTGTTTTGGAAACGTTTGGTTGGTTCTATCAATTAGTTGCCACGTTCTTCCTCTTATTTGCCGCATTCATGATCTTCAGTAAATACGGAAAAATTAAACTCGGAAAGAAAGATGATAAGCCTGAATACAATCGCCCCACGTGGTTTGCGATGCTTTTCTCTGCCGGGATGGGGATAGGGCTGCTTTTCTATGGCGTATCAGAGCCGATTTCTCATTTCGCTACACCGCCACTTGGTGAAGGAAGCACGGAACAGTCTGCAATTTTAGGGATGAGATATACGTGGTTGCATTGGGGGCTTCATGCATGGGCCATTTACGCAATAGTAGCGATGGCGCTTGCTTATCAGAAATTCAAAAACAATGCACCAGGATTGATGAGTGCTACACTTCGTCCTGTACTTGGTGAAAAGGTGAAAGGACCTATTGGAAAAACGGTTGATGTCATTGCAGTATTTGCTACATTGTTCGGTGTAGCCGCATCACTGGGACTAGGTTCGCAACAAATTAATGCGGGATTGGAGTATTTAGTTGGCATTCCAAATAATTTCACAGTACAGTTCATCATTATGGCTGTGATCACCGTGCTTTTCATCGTTTCAGCAACTACAGGGATTTCAAAAGGGATCAAATACTTAAGTAACATTAATATGTCACTTGCAGTTATTTTGTTCTTTGCGTTACTTATTCTTGGGCCAACACTTTTCCTATTAAATATGTTTACTACTACACTTGGAAGCTATGTACAGAATGTAGCATTGATGGGCTTGCGTCTGTCACCTTTTGATGCCACAGAAGCTGCGTGGACACAAGGATGGACCGTATTCTACTGGGCTTGGTGGATATCCTGGACACCTTTTGTAGGAATGTTCATTGCACGCGTATCAAAGGGAAGAACAATCAGGGAGTTTACAATCGCCGTTCTGCTTGTTCCAAGTTTAGTATGTGCCCTTTGGTTTACAGTCTTCGGCGGAACTGGGATACACTTAGAGTTTGTTCAAGGTCTAAATGTGTCAGAGCAAAGCCTTGAGACCGCACTATTCTATGTATATGAACAACTGCCGTTTGGCGCGCTCTTATCAGTATTGACGGTCGCTTTAATTACTACGTTCTTTGTTACTTCTGCTGATTCAGCTACCTTTGTCTTAGGAATGCAGACAACTGGTGGAAAATTGAACCCGCCAAACAACGTGAAAATCGTTTGGGGAATCATTTTAGTCGCATCAACGTTAGTACTAATGGCCTCAGGTGGATTGGCTGGTTTACAGACAGCGATCATTGTTAGTGCCTTGCCTTTAACATTAATCGTTTTAGTTATGTGCTACGGATTGTTAAAGGAGCTAAACAAAGAATTGAAGCTTGAAAAAGGTAAAGATAAAGAAGTTAAAAAAGTAAGTTAATATAGAGGCTTGCCTGAGGTTTTAGGCAGGCCTTTTACTTATATTTGTGCCAAGTTGCATAGAAAAGGCGCTCACCCACTATAATATTTTCAACCTCACTCGAACCCCAAACATAGTCCTATTTATTTATAATATTCTGAAAAAACCTTTATTTCCAATACAAAAGAAAATTTGTCCAAAATATGAAAACGTTTTTATGGTAAATAGAAAGTTTTTTCTGTATAATTTAGGTGTGAAAGAAATAGGTGAGGGTATAGGATTTGTAAATGAGTCAATTAAGTACCGGAACCTTTATATAATAACTATTTCAGAGGCATTTTAAAAACGTCACAGCCTAAGATGGGGGCATGTAATAATGAGTAAGGTCGAAGTTGAACAAATTTGGGAGCGCTTTTATGGCCCGAATATGGGTTATGTGTATGACATGTATGAAAAGTACCAACAAGATCCGGAATCAGTAGACGGATCTATTCGTGCGCTTTTTGAGGAACTAGGTCCACCTCCTGGAATGGATTCCATTTCCATTTCTAATGCAAACGGAGCAGAGGGTGGAAGCAATCCTCAAGCTGTACCGCAAATGGCGATTAAAAAAGTAATCTCCGCTAACAAGCTTTTACGCAATATTCGTGAGCTTGGACATCTTGCGGCAAATATTAATCCCCTGCACAAGGAACCACAAGATGATGTTGGATTCCTTGACGTGGAAACATACGGACTAAGCAAACAAGACCTTGTCCAAATTCCGGTTGACCTTGTATGGGAAGCTGCACCTGAGGCGATTTCTAATGCGTGGGAGGCGTACGAGCATCTTAAGCGCATTTATACAGCGACGATTGCGTACGAGTTCGGACATATTCATGATGAGGAAGAGCAAACGTGGCTAAACTCCTATATTGAGAATACAAGGATTGAGCGACCGTTCACTAAAGAACAGCGCGTAGAATTACTGGAAAGATTGATTTCAGTTGATGGCTTCGAAAAGTTTTTACATAAAACATTCGTTGGCCAGAAGCGATTCTCCATCGAAGGGTTGGACATGCTTGTTCCGATGTTTGACAAGCTGATTCAGTCCGGATGCGAGGATGGAACAAAGAATATTAGCATCGGGATGGCCCACCGCGGTCGTTTGAATGTACTTGCGCATGTTCTTGGCAAGCCGTACGAGTTGATTTTCTCTGAATTCCACCACTCTCCGAACAAAGAACTGGTTCCTTCTGAAGGTTCTCGCGGCATTAACTTTGGTTGGTCAGGGGATGTAAAGTACCATATGGGTGCAGATCGTCAAGTAACGGGTGAAAAGGAACAAGTAGTGCGCATCAATCTTGCTCACAACCCAAGTCACTTGGAATTTGTGAACCCTGTCGTTCAAGGGGTGGCACGTGCTTCCCAGGAAGACCGTTCAGAAAAAGGGTATCCGAAACAGAACAAGCAGTCCTCTTTCAGTGTCCTTGTACATGGAGATGCAGCGTTCCCTGGTGAAGGGGTTGTTGCAGAAACGTTGAACCTGACGAAGCTAAAGGGTTACGCAACTGGTGGAACAATTCATATCATTGCTAATAATTTACTTGGATTCACGACAAACTACAGCGATTCCCGTTCCACGAAATATGCAAGTGACCTTGCAAAAGGTTATGAGATCCCGGTTATTCATGTGAATGCCGACGATCCAGAAAGCTGTTTGGCTGTTATGGTGTTTGCTTATGAATACCGTAAGAGATTTGAAAAAGATATCGTGATTGATCTTATTGGGTACCGTCGTTTCGGTCACAACGAAATGGATGATGCCAATGTGACACAACCACTTTTATATGAAAAAATCAACAACCATCCGGTAATTGCCGAAAAGTACGGAAAAGAGCTTGTGAACAGAGGCATCCTTTCTGAAGAAGAATTTACTGGTAAGAAAACGGAATTCATGCAAAAGCTGCAAGGTATTTTCGATGAGCTACGTAAAGAGGACGAAGGCAATGTGAAAATTAAGCAGGTGCCAAAACCGATCAGTGATCAAGTTCCAGAGCTTGAAACGGCAGTCCCTGAAGACGTGTTGAAAACCATTAACAGCAACCTGGTGAAATTCCCGGAAACTTTCACTGTGTATCCTAAACTAGGCCGTATTTTGAAAAAGCGTGAAAGCCTACTTGCTAATGATAACAAAGTGGATTGGTCCTTAGGGGAGACGCTTGCTTTTGCATCGATTCTAGCTGATGGGACGCCAATTCGATTAACAGGTCAGGACAGTGAGCGCGGAACGTTCTCGCATCGTCACCTTGTGTTACATGATAACAAAACTGCAGAGCGCTTTATTCCGTTGCATGAATTACCGGAAGCAAAAGCTTCTCTATCCCTTTACAACAGTCCGTTATCTGAGACGGCAGTTCTTGGATTTGATTATGGATACAGCGTACAATCGCCAGAATCCCTTGTGATTTGGGAAGCTCAGTTTGGGGATTTCGTAAACGTTGCACAAGTAATCATTGACCAGTTCATCGCATCCGGAAGAGCGAAGTGGGGCCAGAAATCAAGTCTAGTCATGCTTCTGCCACACGGTTATGAAGGACAAGGGCCGGAGCATTCCAGCGGTCGCGTAGAGCGTTTCTTGAACTCTGCTGCAGAAAATAACTGGATTGTTGCGAACGTGACAAGTGCAGCGCAATACTTCCATCTTTTAAGAAGACAGGCAAAGCTGACGACAAAAGAGGATGCAAGACCACTTATCGTTATGACACCAAAAAGCTTGTTGCGTAACTCGATGACTGTTTCTGATCTGTCCGAGTTGACAAAAGGCAGATTCAAACTGCTGGTTGAAGAAAAACGTACAGGTCAAAACAAGGATAAAGTAAAACGTCTTGCATTATGTACAGGTAAAGTTGCCATTGACCTTGCTTCCAAAGTGGATGAGATGAGTAGTGAGGAAGTGGATACCTTACACATTGCCCGTGTCGAGCAACTATATCCATTCCCGCATAAGGAAGTAGAAGAGCTTGCTGCACAATTCCCTAACCTAGAAGAAATCGTTTGGGTTCAGGAAGAGCCAAAGAACATGGGAGCATGGCCAGTTGTGAAAGCAAACCTTCATGAAATTGCAACAGACGGTATCTCTGTGGATTATATTGGGCGTCCGAAACGCTCAAGTCCAGCAACAGGTGAGCCGCATATTCATAAACAAGAACAAGCATGGATCGTGGAAGATACAGTGAACGTACACAAAGGGCATGGAGGGGAAAACAAATGATCGAAATTAAAGTGCCAGAACTAGCAGAATCAATCACAGAAGGTACGATAGCAGAATGGACAGTAAAAACAGGTGATGCGATTGAAAAGGGAGAAACAATCGCAGAGCTTGAAACAGATAAGGTAAACGTAGAAATTAAAAGCGACTTCAGCGGGGTAATCAAGGAGCTTTTAGCAGAACCAGGTGACAATGTTGTCGTTGGACAAGTTATTGCGAAACTTGGGGAAGAAGGAGCAAGCGCTGCTTCTGACGCTACGCCAAAAGAAGAAGCACCGAAAGCGGAAGAGGCTCCTAAGCTTGAGCCTGCTAAAGAGGCAGCACCAGCTCCAGTTGCTGAAGAGAAGAAAGCAAGTAAATCTAGAACAGTAGCTTCTCCGGCAGCACGCAAAAAGGCAAGAGAGCTAGGCATCGATCTTGATGAAGTTTCCTACCGTGATCCAATGGGACGCGTTCGTGTAGAAGATGTGGAAGCACACAACCAAGCTAAAAATGCACCAAAGGCTGAAGCTCCATCCAAACAGGCAGCTGCACCATCTAAACCAGCTGCGGCAGCTCCTGTTCAAGAAGACGCACGCGTAGAACGCATCAAAATGAGCAGAAGACGTCAAACAATCGCAAAACGCCTAGTGGAAGCACAGCACACAGCGGCAATGCTAACTACTTTCAACGAAGTTGATATGACGGCCGTGATGGACGTTCGTAACCGTCGTAAGGATGCTTTCTTTAAAAAGAATGGCGTTAAACTAGGTTTCATGTCTTTCTTCACAAAAGCGGTTATCGGCGCGCTTAAATCTTTCCCATTATTAAATGCGGAAATTCAAGGCGACGAAATTTTATTGAAGAAGTTCTATGACATCGGAGTTGCGGTATCCACAGAAGAAGGTCTAGTTGTTCCAGTTGTTCGTGACGCTGACAAACTAAGCTTTGCCGGTATCGAAAAAGAAATCGGTGATCTTGGTAAAAAAGCTCGTGACAATTCCTTAGGGCTAAAAGATCTTCAAGGTGGTACGTTCACCATTACAAACGGTGGGATTTTCGGTTCTCTTTACTCCACTCCAATCTTGAACACACCACAGGTTGGTATCCTTGGAATGCACACAATCCAACGCCGCCCTGTTGTTGTGGATGATAACGATACAGTGGAAGTAAGGCCGATGATGTATATCGCATTATCTTATGACCACCGTATTGTTGACGGGAAAGATGCAGTACAGTTCTTGGTAAGAGTAAAGCAATTGCTTGAAGATCCGGAAGACTTATTGTTGGAAGGTTGATAATTTGGAGAGGGCTTATCATAAAGATAAGTCCTCTTTTTCAGTGTGTTCCTGAAAATGGAAGTCATTTTTGCGAAGAATATTGTCGGAATACTAGCAATTCTGCGAAAATATGCAGTATAATCATCCATATACACAAAAAGAGATTCAGTTACACAAGGGGGAAACATACTATGAAGAAAGTTCTATCTTTATTTTTAATAGGGCTGCTAGTTGTGGTGCTTGCGGCATGCACTTCAGATGATAAGAAAGCAAATGAAGAAGGATTTGCAGAAGAAACAGAAGAAAGAGAAGATGAAGATAGTTTGATTCCAGTTGGTGAAACTGCAGAGACGGAAGGTGGAAGCTTTACATACCATGCGAGAAATAACCGTCTCAAACCAATTGAAACAGACTCTTTTACCATTAATGTGGACAAAGTTTCCGTAATGAGTGGAAAGCTTGCTGGTGGATTTAAAGATTACATGGGCCAAGATGAAATCAAATATATCCAGTTTGATTTAGAAGTCGAAAATAAAACTTCAGACTCCTTAAACTTTGAAGCATACCAAGCTAGCATTGTCACAAATACAGGGGAAGAAATTGCTGCACCTGATTCTCGTTTGACAACAAAGAGTGAGGATACAGGTGAGCTTAATGAGAAATTCACTGGTGGCGAGAAGAAGCAGGGCGCTATTTTCTTCTTACTAGAAGAAACGAAAGCCGAAGATGTGGAATGGGTACAGATTAATATGAAAGCACCTGTGGATGAGAACGATGAAAAAGTCGGGGAAGATGTTAAGATTAAAGTAAAGCTGTAATTATGTCGTTAGTGTAAAAGGCAGGGGTGACTCTGTCTTTTTTGATTTTACTTTATTAACTATTTTAATAAAAGGAGGCATCACTCATGATTAGAACTGCACTACTTAGCAAATGGCATGTGCATGCACAAGAGTATGCAGAAGAAGCGATAAAGAATGAACACATAGTCCTTACACATGTATGGGATGAGCAAAAGGAAAGAGGACAAGCGTTGGCAGAGGAGCTCGGTCTCATTTTTGAAGAAGGATTAGACAACATAATTAGAAATTCAGAAATTGATGCGGTCATTGTCGCTTCTCCAACAAACATGCATACAGAAATCATCACCAAAGCTGCGAAGCACGGCAAGCATGTTTTCACGGAAAAGGTGCTTGCGGAAACGGAAGCAGATGCAGCGGCCATTCTCCAAGTGGTAGAGAGACAAGGGGTTAAACTGATGGTTTCGCTACCTCGTTTAACAGCGGACTATTATTTATACACACAACAAGTTGTGGACAAAGGATTATTGGGGAAGCTTACTACCATCCGCTGCCGTGTTGCACACAATGGATCCGTTCCGACAGAGCAGGACCCTAATGGTTGGTTACCACAACACTTTTACGATAAGGAACTTTGCGGTGGGGGTGCATTCATCGACCTTGGAGCCCATCCTATTTATCTAACAAACCGACTAGGTGGACAAGCTAAAGCGGTAACCGCACGGTTTATCCGAACGTTTGATTATGAGGTAGATGATAATGCTGTCGCCATTGTGGAATATGAATCTGGGGCACTTGGAATCTTAGAGACAGGATTTGTTTCTTCGGGTAGCCCCTTCCAATTAGAGGTCTATGGAACAGAGGGGACCTTAATGATTGAAGACGGTACCATTCGTCTCAAAAGTGTAAAGCTGAATGATGGCTGGCATACACCGGCTGCAGACGAACTGCCTGAGACCGCTCCATCTGCTATGATGCAATGGGTCACAGAAATTCTATCAGGCAAGGAACCTGACATTAGTAATCACGACGCATATTTGCTCACCTTAATAAACGATGCAGCCCGTCGTTCCAATGAAGAAGGCTGTAGAATAGAATTAAAGCGAGGTTAAGAATACCAAATCAAAAAAAATGGTGTCCTAAGTTTCAGGACACCATTTTATTATTCTTTTTCCTCGTTTTCGTCCATATTAAACCAAAGCGGATCCATTTCATCAACATCGCCATTATAGTTGATGAGAATCTCTTCACCGGCTTTAATGTCCTTATAGGCAAAAAAGTCAAAGACATGTTCATCAAAGTTGATTTCATATCTTGCATTTGGTTCATATGAATGATTGAAAAGCATGCCATAGCCAAGCAAGATGGCAGAATGATTAATGCCATATTCAAACGCATAGTCCGCTAACAACGTCTTTTCGATATGTTCGTGCTGTTCATTTGGATAGGATATTACCGGTGCAGAATGAAATAGTGTTCCTGCTTTAATATCCTCTGTTGCAAATACGCCTCTATTGAATTCTCCATCACTTATTTGTGAGCTTTTTACTTCGATCATGTTTATCACCTACACGTTTCCGAAAAATTTCCTGACCTATTAAGGGTGCCATTTTCTGCATAGGAATGCAACTGGTTAGTTTAAGCAATTGAAAAAAGCTCTTCCACATCTCCATTGTGGAAGAGCTTTTGGTTAAATTCCAATAAAGAAAAATTGCTTATTAGAGTGCTCATATACTGAAACTTGTTCTGTATAGTCTACAAAGAATACCTTTTGCATCCTGTTTTCTGCAGCCTTTTTGAGTTCCTGCTCAATTTCCAACATAAGATCTCTAGCAACTTCAACAGGTAGGTTAAAATGCTCTGCTGCCTGCACATATGGGTGGCTTTTCACCAGTAAATCAAAATATTGGTCAGGAGTTTCGGCCTGCTCTTCATAGGAATATTCCACGTCCTGGATAAAATGGTAGAAGAGCTGCTTTTCAGGAGGAAGCTCCGCCACACTGCATTTTACAAGGTATCTATATAAGCTTTCCTTCATCTAAAGCACCTCATCACCTGTAAAGAGTTTCTAATAGTATATGCAAATTAATCTTGGGAAGATGCTATTTTACCAACTAGCCTTCTTTACACCAGGAACCTGTCCTTTATGAGCAAACTCACGGAATGCAATACGAGACATTTTGAATTTGCGGATATAGCCTCGCGGTCTGCCAGTTACCTCACAACGATTCTTCAAGCGGGTAGGGGAAGAGTCACGTGGCAATTTACGAAGACCTTCGATATCACCTTTTGCTTTCAGTTCTCTGCGGATCTCTGCATACTGCTCAACTAGCTGCTGACGCTTTCTTTCTTTTGCTACTTTTGATTTTTTAGCCATAGTAGAATTCTCTCCTTTTGTTGAAAATAGTAATCGTTACGATTTATTAAAACATATATTGCTTTGGAGTTCAAATGAAAAGTAGTGCTTATGAATTTTTAATATTGAACTGTTTGGATTATAATGAATAATATAAAGTTCTTCTCGGGAGGAGAAATCATATGTCCGAAAGAAAAATAGTACAGGGGCTTAATAATCTCGAAAAAGCACTGAGTCGATTAGAAGAAGCGCTAAAAGTAGGAAGAGATAATAGCTTGTATATAGATGGTACGATACAGAGGTTTGAATTTACTATCGAACTTTATTGGAAAACATTAAGAAGATTATTAGAAGCTGAGGGGCTTGTAACTAAGACACCCAGGGAAACATTAAAACAGGCTTATGCTGTAGGTTGGTTGAAAAATGAGGAAGCTTGGTTGCAAATGCTTAAAGATAGAAATGAAACTTCACATATTTATAATGAAAAGATGGCACAGAACATATATGAGAATATTGAGGGTTATTTTCCTGAAATGAAATCTACCTTTATTGAATTACAAGGTAAATATGGAAAAGAGATGATTTGATTGCTACCTAAAAAAGTAAGGGACCAACTGGTGCAAATTGGTTTAGATGAACCAAAGATAGAAAAAATTATCCTGTTCGGTTCAAGAGCTGTTGGTGATTATACGGAACGTTCGGATATTGATCTTGCTTTCTCCATACCTAATATGACAAATAAAGAATGGACCGCTTTTACATTTTTTCTGGAAGACGAGCTAGATACTTTGTTGAGCCTAGATATGATACATCTAGAAGAAGCTCCGTCCGATTTAAGGGAGGAAATTTTAACAAATGGAATAGTCATCCACCAGCAACAAGCGAACACCTCCACAAAATAATTTTTACTCGTCATCATTCAGAATGGTATAATTAAAGAAAGGTGAGCCTAAGCATGTTCCTTTGTTTAGGTTTTTTTATTTTCTATAAGGGTATGACCCTTTACATATGACTAAGGACTTATCAATTGACGGAGTGATGATTATTTATGCAAATGCGGACGCGTCTTATTAAAAGTATCCCTAACATGTTCACACTGGGGAATTTATTCTGCGGTTTTTTATCGATTGGCTTTGCCGCAAGTGGACAATATAGTAACGCAGCAATTTTAATCCTGATCGGAATGATGCTCGACAGTATGGACGGTCGCCTGGCGAGAATGTTGAATGCAGATGGTGAGCTAGGAAAAGAACTTGATTCCTTGGCTGACGTCGTTACATTCGGAGTGGCACCTTCCTTTTTAATCTATTACACCTACTTTTTTCAGTTTGGCATACTGGGCATGGCCATTGCAGGATTATTTCCACTGTTTGGTGCTTACAGATTGGCCCGTTTCAACATTAGTACAACCAAGTCTTCCGGAAAATATTTCACTGGAGTTCCTATCACAGCAGCAGGTGGAATCCTGGCATTGTTGACGCTATTTGGTGATTTAATCCCGCAAATTGTGACAACCGTCATTTTCACAGCGTTTTGTTTTCTGATGGTTAGCAAAATAAAGATTCCAAGCTTCAAGGATGTCCCGCTACCGAAATACGGAACGATTGTCACCTTGTTTTTAGGAGCGTCTTTATTTATCGTATATAAAGGGACATATGCACAATATCCTTACCTGATTTATATAGCAATTCCATTGTATATCGCATTTCTTGCATACCGATTTGTACGCGTGCGCGGGAAGAATAGACGGGAAACGGATTGAGTTTGAGTGGACTTACCTTTTTAAGAGGTAGGTCTATTTTTTTTTGCCCTTATAGAGGTCCTAAAGACTTCTTTTGCGAAGAAATTCTGGGTGAGAGGTCTTTATAGCACGTATAAAGACATCAACAGGGGGAAAATCCCGAGCAAGAGGTTTTTATAATGAATCACGACCGACCTCAGAAGTATGAAAAGCCTGTTACACAAGTCTTTATTATAAAAAAATTTAACTTTCGCCATTGAACTTTACGTTAACGTCAATGGTAAACTATAACTATCTATATTTTCAGAAAAAAAGGATGAGTTCTCTATGTACACGATTTCGCAACTAGCCAAAGAATTCGACATATCTACCAGAACTGTCCGCTATTACGAGGAGCTGGGCCTCCTGGAACCTTCTCGTTCTGATGGAAACCAGCGGGTCTTTTCTAAAAGGGAGTATGCTCGATTGAAGCTGATTACAAGGGGCAAGCGGTATGGATTTCAGCTTGATGAAATTAAAGAGATGGTTACCTTGTTTGATAAAGACCGGTCTGGAACAAAACAACTTCAAAAAACCATTGAATACGGGAAAAAGAAAGTAATGGAAGTCGATGAGAGGATAAGGGAGCTCACTGAACTGAAGGATGAAATGAATGAACTTCTCACAGATTTTCAAAAAAGGTTAGGAGGAGAAGCAAATGACTAGTAAACGTAATTTTTTCACTGAGGATGAGCATTTGCAACAGATTCTCAAGCAACACTTGGATCCGCAATTGTACGAATGGGCTGAGAAAGAGCTCGCGGATTTAGGAGAAAGTTGTGCAAATGAAATAGAGGAGCGTGCGGTGCATACCGATCGGGAAGGGCAGCCGAGGCTTATCAAATATAATAAGATGGGCGAGGACGTTTCAGAAGTTTGGGTAAATGAAGGCTATAAAAAAACGGTGGAGGAAACCTATAATAGAGGAATTGTCGGATATGTGCACAAGGAGATTCCAGCGCTTGGCCGTCAAGGCAACTACCTGTATTCATATGCACAAGGCTACTTGCTTTCCCAGACAGAGCCCGGGTTTTACTGTCCGGTAACGCTAACCATGGCTACTGCTTACCTTCTCGACCATTATGCGGATCAGCATGTTAAGAATAAATTCCTGCCGCATGTCATATCGACTGGTGAGGTGGAACTTTTCGAGGGAGCGACATTCTTGACGGAAAGGCAAGGCGGGTCCGATGTCGGTGCGAATGAGACACAAGCAGTGCCACATCCCAGTAAGCATACCTATCTTTTGACCGGTGAAAAGTATTTTGCGTCTAATGCCGGGCAGTGCGGTGTTGCGATGGTGTTGGCAAGGATACCGGGTGCACCTAAAGGAACGAAAGGACTCAGTCTTTTTGCAGTTCCTTGGAAAAAAGAAGATGGAAGCGGCAAGCTGAACGGAATCGAAATTCGACGGTTGAAGGATAAACTCGGTGTCAGGGCCGTCCCTTCAGCTGAGGTACTCTTCAACGATGCAGAAGGGTATCTTGTAGGGGAGCCGAGTAAGGGCATCCATTATATGATGGAGGCATTGAACTTGTCACGAGTCTGTAATGCGATCGCGTCCCTGGGGATCATGCGGAGGGCATACACCGAAGCGCGAAATTATGCGAAGAACCGGGTGACTTTTGGAGATAGACTGATTAATTTTCCTATGATCCGCGAATCTTTGGTCGACATGGCTGTAAAACTAGAGGTGGAATTGAGTGCTAGTTTTGAGCTTGTCGCACTGTTTGATCGGGTTATGCGAAATGATGGGGTCAAAGTATCTGAAGAAGAGATTGCATTGAATCGGTTGCTTATCGCGTTGTTGAAAAAAGAAACGGCAGAACAGGCTGTTCATTTTTCCCATGAAGCAATTGAAATGCATGGAGGAAATGGTTTCATTGAGGACTTTGTGACGCCAAGATTGCTCCGGGATGCGCAGGTATTAACCGTCTGGGAAGGGACCGCGAATATTCTTGGGATGGAAGTGCTCAGGCTGATGGGCCGTTTTAAAGTAGAACATGTTTTTATAGAGTCCATGAGAGAGCGAGTGGCGTTACTTCAAATCGACAGTTCTATGAAGGAACCTGTAGAGGATGCGCTAGTGAAGCTTCAGGAGTTATGTCAGTTTACGAGCAGTTGTGCGCCAGAGATCCAGACCGTCTATTCCAAAAAGATTGCTAGCCTGATGGTAAAGATTTTTGAAAGTGTGGTTGCATTGGATGGGGTTAATTCTGGTGACCCCCGTGAAAAGGCGAAAGCCGAACTGTACCTCCAAATGACTTGGAAAGACTCGGACACATGGTATGATTTAGAAAATAAGAAGCTTCAATACTTCGACTTGATCGTAAACCGGGAGAAAAGTTCGGTAGGAGTAGAGTAGAAAATAAAAAACAGGCGGCCCACCAAGGCTGCCTGTTTCCATATTATGCTACACGCTTTTCTGCATTACCAGACTTAATGTTACGATGTTTCCACACTTGACTGACAAACCATCCAAGTACCGCAAAGGTTAAGACCGAACCTATTAGTAACGAGGTGTTATAATCCAGTCCAAAGCCTTCTGGTGCGTAGAAGATATACGTGCAGACAACTCCTGACATGAATAATGCCGGAACGCTTGCAATCCAGTGGAATTTATTTTCTTTTAGAAGATACATAGCCGCTGTCCAAAGCATTACCGTGGCAACAACCTGGTTTGTCCATCCAACATATCTCCAAAGGAATGTATAGTCGATGGTAGCAAGGTAAAGGGCTGGTGCAGCCAGCAACAAGGTTACTAGTAGCACTTTAACCTTCCCTTCCATATTGAAAAACTTCGAAAATACTTCCGTTAAAATCATCCTTGATGAGCGCAATGCTGTATCACCTGTTGTGATTGGTAGGATGATAACACCAAGGATGGCAAGGATTCCACCTAGTGTACCCAATAAAGAAATAGAGATTTCATTCACAACATAAGATGGTCCGCCAAGGGCAAGTGCTTCTTGCAAGCCGCCTGTACCATTGAAGAATGTCATCCCGGCTGCCGCCCAAACAAGTGCGATCATTCCTTCTGTAATCATGGCACCGTAGAAAATTTTGCGACCATGTGATTCTTTTTTCATCGTACAAGCAACGATTGGACTTTGTGTACAATGAAATCCAGAGATGGCGCCGCAAGAGATGGTAACCATTAATAGCGGCCAGATTGGCAGTTCCTGGGGGTGTAAGTTTGCAAATGTCAGGTTCGGAATTTGTTTATCCGTAAATAAAAGTGCAACAGCAATGGCAACTGCCATGAAAAGTAGGATTGCGCCAAGTAATGGATATATTTTACCGATTACTCGATTGACCGGTAATAGAGTAGCCAATAAAAAATACCCGAAAATTAATAATAAGGCCATCATGAAACTAAGTGGAGTTAATTGGGCGATCAGTTGAGCAGGTCCTGCAGTAAAAGCCGCTGCCACAAGGACCATTAATACTAGCGATACAACATAAATGCATGACTTTACGACATTGCCAAGATATTTTCCAACAATGGTCGGATATTGTGCCCCGTTATGACGCAGGGATAACATGCCAGAAAAGTAATCATGGACTGCTCCGGCAAAAATACTTCCTACTACAATCCAAATGAAAGCCACAGGTCCATATAATGCCCCAAGGATAGCACCGTAGATAGGTCCCAATCCTGCGATATTTAATAGTTGAATTAAATTCCCCTTCCACCAAGGCATAGGTACAAAGTCGAAATCATCCCTTTTTGTATAGGCGGGAGTAGGAGTCTGATCATTGATAACGAAAACCCGTTCAACGAATTTAGAATAAAAAACATAACCTAGAACTAGAAAAATAAGTGCGCCAAAAAATGTGATCATGCTGCTCTCCTCCTGTTGTGTGAATATTACAATTTCAAACATTTTAACACGTTTAAGCAGAAAAACAACAGATTATTCTGAAAAAAATAAACTTTTTGTAAAATAAACCGTTTTCATGTCGGATGGAGCAAATGTGTGAAAGAATAGTGTTAATATTCGCCATATATTGCTTTGCCCATTGATATGGCATACAATGAAAGCTGATTACTAGACAGCTCAGAGATTCGAGAGTGATTTCGGTGAAAACTTACTACCATAAACATAAATTCATACTAAACTTACTTGTCGTATTCCTATTAGGGTCCGGCCTCTTTTTCGTTCATCTGCAATCTCCTTTTTCCTTTTTAACAACGAAACCTACTTTATTCGCTTTACTGGTAGTTTCAATAGTGCTTTTAACGATCAATACCGTTCCTCTTCCTCCAAAAGGAAATTCTCTCAGTATGGACTCTGCCATTTTTCTAGCGACTTTGTTCGTATTCGGATTGAACCTTTCCTTATGGGCTTTACTTGCTAGTGGAGTAGTATATAGTCTATTAAAGAGGGAAATAGCTTGGTGGAAGCACCTAGTGAATTTTTCCATGTATGCTCTTATGATTACAGGAGCGCATTATATCTTTCTTTGGACGGGTGGGACGATAGGATATTTACAAGCTTCAAATCTACTGTCTTATTTGACCACATTGATCAGTTATTTCTTTATTAATATACTAATTATCGGCGTTTTCTTTTACTCTATGAATCATCCGCAGTTAATTCAGGAAATGAAAAGCACACTGCAGAAATCTGTTTCGAATTATGCTATTACACTAGCTTCGGCACTTTTATTAGCTTTGTTGTTTGAATCGGATGCCGTGCTTGGGCTGATTATTTTTACTGTGATTATTCTATTGGTGTCTAAAGGCTTCAAGGAATACTTTTATCTCAATGAAGAAATAAACAAGGACCGTTCTTATCGGCAACAGATTCTCAATTCCTTGCCTGTTGGAATTATTACAGCGGATGATAAGCAGTCCAATTTTTCATTGAACACCGCTGCATCCTGCTTATTGAACCTGACCGGACAAGAAATAACAGATGTCATCATGATGAAAGTGCCGCCAGCTTTCAACTCTTCCTTCTGGGAAATCATGCTGTCAAAAAGAATCTGTCAGAACGTCAAGGTGAGGTACTCAAGAGGTGGGGAAGACCTGCGCTTGCTTGTTTCGCAGTCCGTTTTGCATGACGAAGATCAAAACATTATCGGCAGAATTTTTTATTTTATTGATATAACAGAGACAGAAGAGCTAGAGAAAAGGATGCATCAATCGGAAAAACTAGCTGCTTTAGGAGAGCTTGCTGCAGGCGCTGCCCACGAAATTCGGAATCCATTAGCGGTGTTGCATGGCTTTTTCTCTTTGATGAAACAATCCTTTACAAAAGACGAGCTTGAACGGTACCAGGTGCCTTTACTGATAAAAGAGTTTGACAGAATCAACGCCATCATCGAAGACATGTTGCTCATGGCGAGACCGGGCGCACCAAGACTACATGAAACGACGTTTAAGACAATTTTTGAGCAGATTCCTACTTTGCCAGACACGAATGAAAATGTGCCTGAGCTTAAGGTGATGCTTGACGATACGAAGGTAATGGTGGACCTTAAGCAGATGAAACAGGTCATCTACAACCTTTATCGAAATAGCAGAGAGGCTATTAAAGATAATGGAATCATAACGATATCCTCCCAAAAATTAAATGGAAAGTATCAAATATTTTTTAAGGACAATGGAACAGGAATTCAAGATGAGGTGAAAAGCTCCCTTTTCCATCCGTTTCATACATCTAAGGAAACAGGTACCGGACTTGGATTGACAATCGTTCAACGCATTATCGAGAATCACCAAGGAAGTATCGAAGTGTATGAGACATCGTCAAAAGGGACGACTTTCCTCATCACGTTACCATTATCACCCCAACAATAAAAAAGGAGTGTCAGCATGTACCTATCCGTTAAAGAGACCGCCGAATATTTATCCTGTTCAGAGTCCTATGTGAAAACCCTTATACAAGAAAAGAAAATCCGAGCATTGTATGATGGAACCGACTATATGATCAACAAAGAACAATTTACTACCCATATGAAACAGATGGAAAAGTATAAAGAGTTGATTGAAGAAGTAAGAAGCGAACCGATTCCTGAAGATATTGATATTAAGGATGAGGACTGAAGTGGAAAGCACCTAGTTAGGGTGCTTTTTCTATTTTACTTGACTGTTTATTATTATATGTTTAAACTTTTAAACATAACAACAGGTAAAAACTTGTCTAATTCATTCTATTTGTAAGACAATAGAAATAACATAATCTGAATATGCGAAAACAGGAGGAATCTTGTATGACGATTTCAACGACTGACATAAACGAAAAGGTTGAAAAATTACTTGCGAATCATAGGAGTTATTTTGAAAAAGGGGATACAAAGGATATTGACTTTCGCCTAGAGCAGCTGGCAACCTTAAAGAAGGCAGTTCAGAAATATGAAGCGGAATTGATGGAGGCTTTGAGAAAGGACCTAGGAAAATCTATATTCGAAGCATACGGTTCTGAGGTTGGGTATATCCTTGATAGCATCGGATTTTTTATGAAAAATTTAAAGAGCTGGGCTAAGGTGAAAAAGGTGAAAACACCGCTTGTTCATACTGGCTCCAAAAGCCTGATCTATTCCCAGCCTTATGGGACGGTATTAATTGTCGGACCATTTAATTATCCTGCTCAGTTAGTATTAGAGCCTCTAATTGGGGCGATTTCTGCTGGGAACTGCGCTGTGATCAAGCCTTCGGAATTCACGCCGAATGTATCTGGAGTGCTTACAAAAATGATACGAGAATTTTTCAACGAAGAGTACATCAGTATCGTGGAGGGGGCGAAAGAGGAGACATCCGCCCTTATCCATGCGCCATTTGATTATATCTTTTTTACGGGAAGCGTAGAGGTTGGCAAAATCGTGATGCAGGCTGCTGCCAAGCGCCTTGTTCCGGTCACACTCGAGCTTGGAGGCAAGAGCCCTTGTATCGTTCATAAGGATGCCAATATAGAGGTGGCGGCGCAACGTATTGCTTGGGGGAAATTCATGAATGCAGGACAAACATGCGTGGCGCCTGATTATGTTCTTGTACATGAAGATGTTCGAGAGAAACTGGTAAAAGCATTGAAAAAAACGGTACATGATTTTTACGGAGACAACCCACAAGAAAGTAAGGATTACGGCCGTGTGGTGAATGAGCGCCAATTTGACCGCCTTGTATCATTATTGGATAAGGAAAAAGTGGTCGTTGGAGGACGCAATGATCGGGATAAGCTTTATATGGAGCCAACGGTGATGGATGGTGTAACGTGGGAAGATGACGTGATGCAGGAAGAGATATTTGGTCCGATTTTACCTGTTCTTGCTTATAACGACATAAAGGATGCCGTAATACAGGTTAATAACTATCCAAAGCCGCTCGCATTATATGTGTTTACCGAAGACAATGAGGTGGCGGAAAAGGTTATTGGAAGCACTTCTTTCGGTGGAGGGTGTGTGAATGATACGGTCACACATTTGACCAATCCATACTTACCATTTGGTGGAGTAGGGACATCGGGCATCGGTTCGTATCATGGGAAAGACAGCTTTGATACTTTTTCCCATAAGAAAAGTGTGATGAAAAAGAACACCAAGTTCAATCTGAGTTTTCTTTACCCGCCGTATTCTGATAAGAGCATAAAAGTGCTAAGGAAATTTATGAAGTAGACAGCTTCTAAATTCAGGGGGCAGGAAGTTCTTTACATTTCTTTTATATGTCGTCTGTGTTAATATTTAGATAGACGAAATATATGTAGCAGACGCAGCCTTTTAGGAAAATGAATCTTCGTACGTGGAGATTCATTTTCTTATTTATTTGGACTTAAGGGCGTCTTTTTATAGTGGGAGAGTGTAAGAATGGTACCGATTCAGAAAAAAGAAGCGTTATGGACGAAATCGTTCATCATGTTGATGGTAGGAAACTTGTTTGTGTTCATGTCTTTTCAGATGTTGATTCCCACGTTGCCTCCATATATTAAGTCGTTGGGAGCAACGGGTTTTGAGATTGGATTGGTAACCGCCTTATTTTCCATCGGTGCTGTGTTGAGCAGGCCGTTTATCGGTTTTGTGCTGGAGTACCGGGCGCGTAAACCGCTTGTGTTGATCGGCGCGGTTGCATTGCTTGCTGTGACAATCATCTATCCATTGTCCCAGGTAGTGCTGGTATTCCTATTATTCCGACTTGTACATGGTCTTGCATGGGGCTGGTCCACAACGGTAAATGGAACCGCAGCGGTAGATGTTATCCCACGTTCCCGACTAGGTGAAGGGATGGGGTATTACGGATTATCGATTACAATCGGAATGATTATCGCTCCAAGCTTAGGGATCTACCTTTATCAGGTCACAGAGTTTTCTAACTTGATCATGGTAAGTGCTGTTCTTGGAGTTATTGCGCTTGTGCTGTTAGGTGTGGTTTCTTACCAGACGCCTGCTATCGTGGAAAAGACGAAGAAGGAGGATTTGAAGTTTTCCTATATCGGCTCCCTTGTGGAAAAAAGCAGCTGGTATCCCGCCTTTATCACATTGATTGCGACATTTGGCTACGGTTCGATTGTCACGTTTATCGTGATATTTGGTGAAGAACGTGGAATTGACCAGATCTTTCTTTTTTATCTTGTTAATGCGATTATGGCATCATTATCTCGTCCAGTTGCAGGAAAATGGTTTGATAATCATGGTCCACGGGGCTTGGTATTAATGTGCATGTTCTTGTCCTTTGTCGGCATGTGGGTGCTTTCCTTTGCGCACTCCAACTTGTTTATCGTGATAGCTGGTGCGTTGTTCGGAGTAGGTTTCGGTTCTTTGATACCGACCTTGCAATCATGGACCTTATCCATGACTCCTGAAAACCGCCGTGGAGTGGCAAACGGCATGTTCTTCTCTTCTATTGACCTGGGAATTGGACTAAGCGGAATCATCTTTGGACTCCTTGCACAATTCGTCCCAACCGCAGCCCTCTTCCAAATCTCTAGCAGCTTCATGCTCCTCGCCATGCTCTTCGCCTGGATTGAAGGCAAACGAAGAAAACGAGCAGTGCTTGAAGAGATGAGAGAAGGGGCATAAAGAAAAAGCGTAACCTCCGTCAAAGGGGTTACGCTTTTTCGATTTCTTTGACCCTGCCGACTTGTCCGTCTTGGAGGCGGACTTTGATGCCGTGGGGGTGGTTGGGGGATTTGGTTAGGATGTCTTTAACAATCCCGCTCGTTAGTTTGCCTGTGCGTTGGTCTTGTTTGAGTACAATTTTTACTGATTGACCGACAGCGATGTCTGACCGTTTTTGTCCATTCATTTTCTATAGCCTCACGTTTCTGTAATTACTAATAGTTTATTATATCATAACCAAACTCTCCGCATTCTTAATCGACCATTTCCTCCCTAACCTCAAGCAAGAGATCAGGTCGGTTCGTCAGGATTCCATCTGCCCCTCTTTCAAGCAGGTAACGCATCGTTTCCTTATCATCAATCGTCCAGTAGTGCATCTGTACGCCGCTTCTCTGCGCATCCCGAATCAGCCTCAGATTCGTCAAATCAAAAATACTTTCTTGTAAAGGGACTTGAAAAGCGTCCACCTCAGGCTTGTAGAGGTTGCGGACAAATAGTTTATGAAAAAGGACAAACCTAGTGATTTCTTGTCTGCCGCTAACAAGTGCAACCTTTCCATCTGTGAAACTATTGAATGTCTCAAGAATTTCCTGGTCGAATGATGCGACAAGCAAAGTATCTTCTCTGTTATACTCTTTGGTCAGCTCTCACAACTTCCTTGCAATCTCTTCATACTTTTCAGGTGGATTGGTGTCTTTGATTTCAATTTCAATACGGGTGTTAGGGAAGGCTTGAAACATTTCCTCCACAGTAGGGATGGTGACGCCCTTTCCGCGGAAACTGTTATTGCCATCTAAATCAACAAAATGATAGCCTGCATCTAATTGTTTTACTTCCTCTAAGGTCAACGCGGCTACTTCACCTTGCCCATTTGTAGTTCGATCAACAGTAGGGTCATGGATGGCAACAAGGTGTCCGTCTTTTGTAATATGTATATCTGTTTCCAACACGTCGACACCCATTTCCACTGCTTGTTCAAAGGCTATCATGGTATTGGAGGGCGCGAGGTGCTCACCGCCTTGATGCGCGATGACTAGCGGGAGTCCACCATTTTCAAAAAAGGGTTTGGTCACTTGCTTGGAAACAGGTAAAAAGGTGAAGAAAAGGCCCAGTGTGCCAATCGTACCGGCAATAGTCCCCAGGGCTATCCAGGCTTTTCTTTTTTTGCGGGATTTCTTTTGTGAAGGAATGGTAATCTCGGCCATAAGGTAACTTACCCTCTTTCTCTTTTCATCTTCTTATACTTAAATTATAGAATAGTTTGAAAATAAGAAAAGAGGGTAGCCGTAATTTTTTGGCTACCTTTCTATTATTCGAAAAATCCTAATTCCCTCGCAACGTCATCCACTAATTCTTTCCTGTCGTATTCATGATATAGTCCCATTGCCAAGCGCGTCGGACAGCCAAAGAAGAAGCGTTCGTACAGCGTTTGGCGGGATCCGAATGCGCTCATGCTGATATCCCATGCTAAGCGGAACAGCTGGATGCGGGTTTTAGCATCAGTGGTTGCTGACTGTAGGTATTGGTCAATATCCGCCCGTATTGGTGATTCGAGGTCAGCCTCCGTTGGGATAGACACAAGGCCACTTGCGCCGAGCAGCTGCAGAATCTCGATGAATCTTGGATACACTTTAGGAAACTGCACAATAGCAACAGAAAGAGGGGTAACATCTGGTACCATTGTTCCGTGCTTATCCGGTTTCGCATTCATTTCTGATGCGAGAAGCAAGGCTTTATGATTTTCTACTGCTACGATGATTTCGCTGATTTTTTCTTTTACATGCCCATACTCACCTATCGCGATAGTGTTGACCAAAAGTTGTGCAATACCTAAAATGAATTCGGCTTTCATTACCTGTCTTGACACCACCTGGTGGGTGACAAGCGGTTTGAAGTTACTAATGGAATACAGTTTGTTGGCGACATCAATATTTTCCGCAACAAAAACCCTCTCCCATGGCACTAAAACGTTATCAAGCACTACAATAGCGTCCATTTCTTCAAACCTTGATCCAAGAGGATGATTGAAAGTGGAAGAGTCATAAGAAAAGGATTCCCGGCAGATAAATTTCAATCCTTCAGTGTTACTTGGGATACTGAAGGCATAGGCGAAAGGCTCTTCAAACATTTTAAGTCCAGAAGAGGAGATGATGATCTCATCGGTGATACCACCCTGTGTAGCCAATAACCGCGCGCCTTTAATGACAATCCCTTCTGAGGTCTTATCAACCATCCTTGCTGCCACAATATTCTCATCGTCCTCGTAATGTAAAGAAGAGCGATTTATTTGTGGAGCAATGAATGTATGAGTAAAAGAGAGATCATTTTCCCTAGCATACTCGTAAAAATTTTTAAGATTCTGCGGGAATTGCGGACCTTGTTCTTCCAATAGATCTGCCGAGGAGGCAAGTGCCATCAATGTAGAGTTTTTATAATCAGGGGAACGCCCCATCATTCCAAATGTTGACTTTGCCCAAACCTGAAACATCTTTCTTCTTTTCTCCAAATCTTCTTTAGTTGTCGGTCGTAGATAGGAGGTTCCGACCAGATTCCCAGTTGTGTCGGATGTGAAAGTCATAATATCTTTGTACTTTTTGTCGTGTTGCATATCAAATAGTGAGGCTTGACTTCTCATCACTCCTGAAAAAGCCGGGTGCTCCGAGATATTCCCTTTGACCTGCTGTCCGTTATACCAAACATTTGCATGAAGCGAGTCGATTCGGGTTAGATATTGTTTTCCGTTGATTATTCCCATGCTGCTCACCCTTTGCCCAGATTACTTCTTTCAATGTATGCATATGGGATTGTCTGATTTACTACCGGGCTTCATCAAATTTTGAACGGCTAGGTTGGCGTGGTATAGTGAGGAAAAGATGGACTGGAGGGAGAAAAAATGAAACAGGAATGGATGGAATTTGATACACCCACATTAATTTTGGATGGACAAATCTTACTGAAGAATATACGTAAGATGAGCGATTTTGCGAAAGAAAATAAGGTGAATTTGCGTCCGCATATCAAAACACATAAATCTGTCGAGATTGCCAAACTTCAGTTAGAGCATGGAGCAATTGGCATTACCACCGCAAAGCTGGAAGAGGCAGAAGTGATGGCAGCCTCAGGAATAAAGGATATTTTAGTGGCATATCCGGTTTCAAGCCCAGCAAAAATAGAACGAATCATTGCTCTTTTGGATCAAGAGGTGGATTTAAAAATAACCGTGGATAGTCTGGAACAAGTGAAGCTGCTTCAAAAAGCTTTGGAAAAAACAAGCCACTCGTTAGAAGTTTGGATTAAAGTAAACTCTGGCCTGAACAGGTGCGGAGTGGAGCCTGGCGAGAGAGCTGTTGAACTTGCAAAAGCCATCATACTATTATCCCGGTTACGAATTGGCGGAATCTTTACCCATGCAGGTCACTCCTATGGTGCAAATGGGAAAGAGGAGCTTGAACGCATTGCTTTAGCTGAAGCAGACGCGGTGGTTAAAAGTGCGGAGGCATGTGAAAAGGCGGGCATCCCGATTTTGGTAAGAAGTGTTGGCTCTACCCCGACTTATCGGATTTCAGGACTAGTGGATGGAATTACAGAAGTACGTCCCGGAAACGCGGTTTTCTTTGACAGTATTCAAGTAGGGCTTGGTGTTGCAGACAGGGCAGACTGTGCGTTAACGGTTTTGGCATCTGTCGTGGGTGTGTATGAGGGGAGAATTGTTCTCGATACAGGAAGTAAAACATTGTGTTTGGATAAAGGTGCACATGGGCTGGACTCGGTGAAAGGGTATGGATTTGTGGTGGATCATCCTGAATTGACAATAGAGAGGCTGTCCGAGGAGCATGGGGTGGCGGTCTTTGAAGGTAGCTGCGATTTGCGCTTGAATGATAAAGTGCGCATCATACCCAATCATGCGTGTACAGTGGCCAATATGTTTGAAGAGTATGTGGTGGTGGAAGGCGAGCATGTGGTAGATAGGTGGAAGGTGGATGCGAGGGGGGATGCGGAAGTAGAAGCGGTCTTTATGAGAGTAGGGTGTCAGGTGAGGAACGCTTTCCGCTCTTATATATGCTAGTTTTTAAAGGAAAATAGATGGTTTATGATGCGGTTTAAAATGGTTCGGACACTTTAGCTTGTGCTTCGGACATTTTAAGCTGCTTGTTTTTTAATAGGTTCGGTCAAGAAAGCTCTCCCTTCGGACAAGAAAGGAGAGCTGTTCGGACATTTAAAATTTCGTTCGGTCAACTTTACAAAAACTTCGGACAATTTCGCGAAATCTTCGGTCAACTTTGTAAAATCTTTGGTCAAATTCGGAAAAACTTCGGACAATTAGCAAAACACGCTCTACAAATTTAATTTTCAACAACTAAAAACCAAAGGTGTTAGACGACATCATTCGAAGGGATTCACCATCTTACCGTCACTCCACATCCAACGCTGCTGCCAACTCCTCCCAATACGCACATAGTGTCAGCAGACCTTTATCAAAATTCTTCAGCTTGAAATTTTCATTTGGTGCATGCACATTGTCAGAAGGCAATCCAAAGCCCATCAATACGATCGGTGCTTGCAGGACTTCATCCAATGTTGAAACGATCGGCAAGGAGCCGCCTCCACGTGTAAAGGTGGTCGGAACTTCCCATACCTTTTCAAAAGCCCGACTTGCTGCTTGGATGGCAGGGTGATTGAATGGAGTCACAAACGGTGCTCCTTTGTCAAAAAGGGAAACAGTAACTTCTACGCCAGCAGGCTTATGCATCGTAACATGCTCCTGTAATAGGGCCAGTATTTCATCTGGATCCTGATCTGGTACAAGGCGGCAAGTGATTTTGGCATGTGCTTCAGAAGGAAGAACCGTTTTGATTCCATCTCCCTGGAATCCGCCGTACACACCGTTTATTTCAAGTGTCGGGCGGACCCATGTGCGCTCATAAAAGCTGTATCCTTTTTCTCCATAAAACTCTTGAACTCCAACTTCCTCTTTGACCACAGCTTCATCAAAGCCAATTGCTTCAAAAGCGGCTTTCTCTTCCACTGTCAAAGGGACCACCTTGTCATAAAACCCATCCACAGTCACCACACCATCACCGTCGTGGAAGGAAGCGAGCAATTCCACCACTGCATGAATCGGGTTTGCCACAGCACCGCCGTAAAGCCCGGAGTGAAGGTCACGTTTTGGGCCTTTGATATCGAGCTGGAATCCACACATTCCACGCAAACCATAGCATATGGTCGGCTTGTCTTCTTCAATCATGGATGTGTCGGATACAACCACCACATCAGCAGCAAGCATTTCTTTATTTTGCTCAATAAATGTTGGCAAATTGGGACTGCCGACTTCTTCCTCACCCTCAATACAGAACTTAAAGTTAAAAGGTAATGTCCCAGTCGTCGCAAGAACCGCCTCTAACGCTTTTATATGCATAAACGTCTGGCCTTTGTCATCACTGGCACCGCGAGCATAAATGCGCTCGTTACGGATTGCCGGTTCAAAAGGTGGGGTATCCCATAAATGAAGGGGATCAACGGGCTGAACGTCATAATGTCCATAGATCAAAACGGTGGGCTTGTCCTCACCCGCGTGGAGCCAATCACCATATACAATGGGGTGACCTTTTGTCGGGTGTAAAGCCACATTTTCCATGCCAAGCTTTCGCAAAGACTCGGACATCCATTCCGCAGCCCGTAACGTGTCTGCATTATGTGCCGGTAGGGCGCTCACACTTGGAACAGACAATAAGTCTACTAATTCTTCTAAATGCCTTTTCCGATGCTCTGATAGATAGGAAGTTATGGTTGCTGTCGTCATGATTTGACCTCCGTTTTTTGAAATGTAGGTGCTCTTCGAAGCCTTGTTGCTTGTTCATATCCATAGGCAATTTGGATAAGGGTGCTTTCTTCAAATGCTCTGGCGGTAAATGTCACCCCAACTGGTTTCCCTTTTTCCGTATAGCCAGCGGGAACGGTGATAGAAGGATAACCTGCCTTTGCAGGAATGCCCGCGCCAAAGTTGTTCGGTGTCAGAATTGCATCAAGGGTGTGTTCTTCCATAACAGCATCCAAGCCGCCTTCTCTGGAACGATAAAGATCTTTTTCACGACTTGATAGGTATTCTTCCTCTGTTAATGTTCCGCTGTGTTTGTCACTTTCCTCAAGGACTGTCTGGTTATGCTTCAGCATTTTGGAAGAGTCCTTTTTATTAAAAGCAATTAAGTCTTGCAAGCTTTTAATCGGTACAGAGGAACCTGTATTACGTAAGTAGGCGTTCAGACTTGGTTTAAATTCATAAAACAGCGTAAGGTAATCCCATTCTTCTTTTGCAAATGGAATATCGATGGATCCGATTACTTCAGCGCCTTGTTCTCTGAGACTGGCAATTGCTTCTTCCATCAGAAGTGCTTCCTCGTCTGAAAAATAAGTAAAATAAGGGTCACGAGCCACTCCAATCCGCATTCCGTTAAGTCCTTCTTTTAATAGGAAGGAAGTGTAGGATATGCCTGGGGTTGGATTTGTTTTGGTGGCAATGTCTTTTTCATCTGTCTCGGTCAATGCGCTCAGAAGGACAGCGGCATCTGTGACTGATTTTGTCATAGGTCCGGCTGTATCTTGACTGAAGGAGATTGGGATGATGCCCCTGCGACTAATCAGTCCTACAGTTGGCTTTATCCCGACAATGGAATTGGAACTTGCCGGACTTAAAATGGAACCGGAAGTCTCTGTACCGATGGCTGCAGCTGCGAGGCCTGCTGCAACCGCAGCTCCTGATCCACTGCTTGAGCCACCAACATCAAATTGGCCGGGACCATAAGGATTAAGGACTTGTCCACCTCTGGAGCTGTAACCATTTGGCATCTTTTCCGTCATGAAGTTAGCCCATTCTGTCATATTGGTTTTGCCAAGTATGACCGTACCAGCTTTTCTCAGTTGACTTGCCACAGCGGAATCTTCCGCTGCCACGTGATGTTCCAAAGCAAGAGAACCTGCGCTTGTATGCATCATATCGCCTGTATCAATATTATCTTTTAAAAGAACTGGAATGCCATGAAGAGGCCCGCGTGCACCGGACTGGTCTCTTTCCAAATCAAGGGCTTCCGCAATAAACACCGCATCAGGATTAACCTCAAGAACTGAGTTCAACTTTGGCCCGTTTTTATCATATTTACTAATGCGGTGAAGATACATGAGAACTAGCTCTTTTGAAGTAACTTCGCCATTTTCCATCGCCGCTTGCAGCTCCTCAATCGTCGCATTCGGCAACCATTCATCCACAAGCCCAGAGAGTTTCGGGTGGTTCATCCAAAAAACCTCCTATATAATTTTAGAATAAAGTAGTATCTCCTGTAGATTGAAGTGCAAGGTGTTCGACTCCAGCGGGGGAGTAACGGTAGGTTGAGACCCCGCAACGAAGTTGGCCACTGAAAAAGTCTTTGATGTTAGATTATTTTAAGACACCGCTGTTAATTTCCGCAAACGGCTTCGCTTTCCACGGGGCGACCTTGAGCCTCCTCAGGCTACGCCCTGCGGGGTCTCAACATTGTCGCTACTCCCCCGTAGGAGTCTTCGCCTATTGCTCCAATCAACAGCTATAAATTATTCAAAAGATTGGTTACTAGGTTTTTTCAGTGGC
>NZ_ACPC01000048.1:0-141924 GCF_000175075.1 Bacillus sp. m3-13 | reverse complement strand
TCAGGAATGCTTATACCTTTGAATACTAGTTTTTCTAGGGGCATTTCAATCCCCTTTTCTATCATTTGAAGGAAATCCACATCCCTTGGAGCGAAAAGCGTGTACGCTTCTCCTGATCCGCTTGCACGTCCTGTCCGGCCAGTCCTGTGGATGTAGGTCTCTAAGTCCTGAGGAATGTCATAATTATAGACATGTGTCACGCCTTCTACATCTAGTCCACGAGCAGCTACATCTGTTGCAACAAGGTATTGAAGTTTGGCTTCCCGGAACCATTTCATCGCTCGGTTCCTCTTGGATTGCGGGATATCTCCATGTAATGCTTCACATTCTACTCCCTCATGTTTAAGAACCTCTGTTAGCTTCTGCACCCTCGCCTTTGTTCTGCAGAAGATGATGGCCAAATAGGGATTATGTTCTTTAATGAGGTGAAGCATGGTCCCTTCTTTACGACGGTCCGTCGTTTCCACGGCATAATGGTTGATGGAAGCTACTGTCACTTGCTTCTCAGCTATCTGGATATGTTTTGGTTGTTTCATATATTTCTTCGCTAATGCATGAATTTCATTTGGAATAGTTGCAGAAAACAGCATTGTCTGGCGTGAAGCAAAAATTTCTGCTGTAATGGTATCAATATCAGGTAGAAAACCCATCAATAGCATTTGATCAGCTTCATCGATGACGAGCATGGAGATGGTGGAAAGATCAATGGTTCCTCTTCTCACATGATCTAGCAAGCGTCCAGGTGTTGCCACGATTACATGCTGTGCTCCCTTTAGCTTTTTTAGCTGGGAGTTAACATCCTGTCCCCCATATACTGCAAGAACCTGTAAATCATCTATATTTTCTTTTAGATTTTTTATCTCTTTTGTAATTTGATGGGCAAGCTCCCTTGTCGGTGTAAGAATCAATGCTTGAGTTTCAGGGTTATTAACGTCCACCTTTTCCAAGATAGGAAGGACAAAAGCCAATGTTTTGCCTGTGCCGGTTTGGGCCTGTGCAATAACATCATGCCCCTCAAGTACTGCGGGAATAGTTCGTTCCTGTATTGGGGTTGGGGCATTGATCCCCATGGATTTTAAGGAGTGATTTACTCCTTTTCGAATCCCTAACTTTAAAAAATCAGTCACTCTTATCACGTCTCTTTTCTATATATAGCCTTAAAATAGCTCCAATAACTATATCATATAATAAAGTAGAGCATAAACAAAAACCGATCAGAACTCTCAGATCGGTTTTTTATCATTCTATCCAATTTTACTTAAACCAACCTTTTTCCTTAGATTGAGTAATCGCTTCAATTCTGTTTTTCACTTCAAGTTTATCCAATATGTTAGAAATATAATTTCTAACAGTACCTGATTTTATCCTTAATTCATCTGCTATTTCCTGCGTATTTTTCCCATCAGCCACAAGCTCCAGAACCGCTTTTTCCCTCTCAGTGAGCGGATTTTCTTCTCCGTAGAAGTCATCCATTAATTCCGGGGCATAAACGCGTCTTCCCGACATGATGCTTCGAATGGAGTTGGCCAGATCTTCACTTGGACTGTCTTTAAGTAAGTAACCGGTAACTCCCGCTTTCAAGGCTCTCTGGAAATACCCTGTTCTTGCAAATGTGGTCAATATGATGACTTTGCACCCAAGGCCCTTTATCTCTTCAGCTGCTTCCAAACCAGTTTTCTCTGGCATCTCAATATCCATAATACAAACATCTGGCTTATATTTGTGAAATAAAGCTACAGCCTCTTCCCCGTTTCCAGCCATTCCGACCACTTCCATGTCCTCTTCCAAATCTAGTAATGAACCTAAGGCGCCTAACATCATGCGTTGGTCCTCTGCTATTACTATCCGTATCATGCTTTCTCCTCCTGTTCCCTCTGATTGACCATTTTGGGCACCTTGATTCGGATTGTTGTTCCCTGTTCCCCACTAATCTCCATCAGTCCATTTACAAACTCCAGTCGTTCCCTAATGCCGAGCAGTCCGCTGCCTTTCCCTATATCATCCTGCTCTGTCATTCCAACCCCGTTGTCACGAATGGTCAGTCTGATTTCGTCTCCCAGCTGCTCCATCTTGACCGTGCATTTTGATGCTTTGCTATGTTTAACTACATTCGTAACCGCTTCTTTCAAGCACATACTCAATATGTTCTCTAAGAACAATGAATTGTCCTTTAAAGGTAAATCATGCTCCAATTTTAGGTCTATCTGTGCAGCATCAAGTATTTGTTTTATCCTTACAAATTCCTCTTTTAATCGAATTCCCCTCATTTGAGACACCATTTGTCTCACTTCATTTAAGGCGGTCCGGGCTGTTTGTTGAACATCCTTTAGCTCCAATTTTGCCTGGTCAGGATTCTTAGTCATTACTTTCCTTGCAAGATCACTCTTCAAGCCGATCAACGAAAGTTTTTGTCCAAGTGTGTCATGCAGATCTCTTGCAATCCGTTGCCTTTCTTCTTGAATGATAAGCTCAGAAATTCTTTTATTAGCTACATCCAACTGCTCTTCTAGCTGATCTTGTTTTCGCTTATTGTAAAGATTAAATGGTAATAAAATCACTGCAATCCAAATGATTACGACAAACGGGATTTGTTTTAAGAATAACTCGTCCCTCATGACGACATTTATGTTGATTGCTACTGTAGTTGCAATTAAATGAATGATATATAGCACAGTAAAGGCTATTTTATTTTTAATTTTCCATTATAAAAAGCAATATAGAAAGCAAAGTAAATGAAATGAAACAAGATAGTCATTGTAATGGAAATCCCTATCAGTAAACAGGTCCATAGGTAGACAGGCCACTTATTAGAGATGAATGCAAATCTATAAGCAATAAAAAATAGAATCGTTAAACATATCCCAACAATTATTTCGGGGGTGGATGATGATTGAAAAATAAAATAAAACGGAAGGATGCTGAATACGCTCCAGATATATGGTGAAATTCCAGAACCTTTTTGAAACATTAAATATCTCTTTTTCATAGTTGAAACCTCATTTATCCTTTACATGTCTTGTATCGTTATTATATCAAAATTAATAGGAAAGTTCTGTAAAAAATAATTTTAAACTTTTAAATTCATTCTACCCTTTTAATGAAATGAGGCATAGTCACACGTGTCATTAGGATGTTATGACAAATGTCATATACTTTCTTTAATTAGATGGATTCTTACTGAACTTTTTATTCGTTAATATATTTAAGGCGGCCATCCCATCACTTGGGCAGCCATTTAGGTGATTAATTGGAAATAAAGAAAAGAACAAAAAATAAAATGAGAAATAAGTAAACTGATAGAAGAAAATACTTGGCTCCAATACTTCGTTTAATATTAATGTATTTAAGAGGAATATGGATAAAATATTAAAAATTGATCCTCCTAAATAAACTAAAATCTTATCGAGTTTAGAAGCTTTTTTGCTTATGGAAATATACTCGCACCAACCATCATAAAAATATAACTTCCTGATTCGTATTGAGCCAAATTTGAAAAGGACATTGCCGGTTCCAATATGGACAATAACTTTACCGCCGAATAGCTTAGCAAAGAAATAATGCCCCAATTCATGAATGATCGTAACGATAGGTAACACAAGAAAAAAAGAGAGAAAAAATTTCCACAAATCATTTATACCGAACAATGTAAACACTACCTTTCTCATAATAAAAGAATTAAATAATGCTTACATACCCTAAATTTGATTTTCAAACTTGAGTAGAGAAAAGAAAATAAAATTAAATCAAAATACCTAGTCAATACGGAAGAATCCCACACCAAAATTTTTAAGTGCGGGATTTTTGCCTTCTCTTAATAGGAGGTTTTTGATTTTATATTTTGTAAACAGCTGTCGAAAAACTCACTTGCTAACTTGTATTGTTTGTTTTCATAATAGTATTTAGCCAACATTTCCGTATACTTAATGGAATATCGTTCATTCCCAGCATTTCTAAAATATGGTATTACCCGTTGTAAAATATACGGCTCTAATTCTGTATCTTTATTTAATAAATAGATATGTGCGGTAAAGTGAAGAATATATTCTGTTAAATCAATTCTTTGGGCCAATCTTAACCCTTGTTCCGCCCATTCCTTTGAAAATTCTGTTTGGTGTAAAAAATAATATTCTTCAACAAGTCCTAGGATGGAAAAAACACTTCTTTCTTCTTCTCTTTTTCGTTTTAATGACTCTAAATAATAATAGATCGCTTCCTCCGATTGTTTCAAATAGGACTTAATGCAACCAAGATTGTGAAGTGCCATCGATTCCAGATAAGAATCTCCAATGCTTTCCCCAATATTTTTTGCAGAAAGATAATGTTTTTCAGCAAAGTCCTGGCGTTTGGAATGATTATAGTTGATACCTAAAATAATATGACATTCAGCTGAACGTTTATTGTTATAGAGACTTTGGTAGAGGGAAAGAGCCTTTTCGGCATAAAAGATAGATTCAAACGTGTCACAAGTTTTGATTTTCGTCAATGAGACTTGATAATACAATTCTGCTTTGTCATCTTCAGATATATAAGGTAGTTTTTCAGCCAAAGATAAGGCGTTATCAAGTGCTAAGGTGGATTGTAAAAAATTATTGGTTCGATAATAATAGATTCCTAGTGTTTTATGGTGTATGTACTCAACAGAGGGATTTATGCTAGTAGGTAAACTTCTAATTTGATTAAATATTGGCTCATATAGCTTTCTATCATTATTTAAGATAAAGTACTTAAGCTTCACCACGAGATAAAGTAAGTTTATGCTGGGATCTGATAAGACATGATCAATATTAAACTCATCATTTAAATATAGAAACTTTTCCCTTGCAGCCTTTTTATCCTGTAGAACTGTAAAATCATAAATCTTGTATAATAGTGCTTCTACTGGTGTATTACATTTTAGATTTTCATGTACTTTTATATCTTCTTCGTTTCCATTTGATAATTCAAAGGTGCCAACAATCCCTTGATCTAGATTGTAATTTAGAGAGAACGTGTCCCTAGAAAGCCTATTAATATGATTTTTTATATTCCTCATCGAATACACCCTTTGTGTGAATTATAAGAATATTTTACCACCTTCTTCTACATATTTATACAACATTCCGGCAAATTTTACTTTTTTTCTACTATTTTTCTGTTATTGACAGGAGCAAGCTATTGTTTGTTAACCTCGCATTCTCTACATTGTTTGTCACAAATTAGCCGAATCTTTGCCATAAAGATGTCATATTCAAGCGCTTTCCCCCTGTTTTGCTTCTTGGTTAAAGGGAATATACTAGAAAGAGAGTTTGCTTAGAGTTTATATTGTGAAGTATTGAGCAATCTATTGTATAATAAAAAATGAACCTAGAAGATTGTAATTTTTGTTTGAAAAAGGAGTGGAGTATGGATGTTTGGGATGTTTGAATATGATCCTGTTCTTTTAAGTCGAATTCTTACTGGAATTACACTGGCTGTGCACGTCATTTTCGCCACGGTCGGTGTGGGAGTTCCCCTTATGATAGCTTTGGCAGAATGGATGGGAATAAAGAGAAATGATGAACATTATCGCCTGCTTGCGAGAAGATGGGCACGCGGATTTGTCATAACCGTTGCGATCGGGGTAGTGACAGGTACCGCTATCGGTTTACAATTGAGCTTACTTTGGCCGAACTTTATGCAGATGGCCGGCCATGTTATCAGTCTTCCATTGTTCATGGAAACCTTTGCGTTTTTCTTTGAAGCTATCTTCCTTGGCATCTACTTATATACTTGGGACCGATTTAAAAAGAAAATCTATCACTTTTTCATTTTGATTCCTGTAGCGCTCGGTGCAATGGCTTCAGGCTTCTTTATCACAACAGTGAACGGTTTTATGAATGCACCAAGAGGATTTGACCTTGAAAACGGCGTATTGACCAATATCCGTCCTTTAGAAGCAATGTTTAATCCCGCAACCCCTACAAAGGTTGCTCACGTCTTATCCTCGGCATATTTGACAACAGCATTTGTTTTAGCTGCTATAGCAGCCTTTGCAATACTTAGAGGAAAAGACCATGTTTATCATAAAAAAGCCTTGCACCTTACAATGACAGCAGCTGTAATCTTTGCAATATCTACTGCTATCATAGGTGATTTTTCTGGGAAGTATCTAGCAAAATATCAACCTGAAAAACTTGCCGCAGCAGAATGGCATTTTGAGACTTCAACGGAAGCTCCTTTAATATTGGGTGGAGTCCTTCAAGAAAATAATGAAGTGAAATATGCCCTGGAGATTCCATATGCCTTAAGTATCTTGGCTCATGGGACACCTGATGCAGAAGTAATTGGGTTAGAAGAGTTCCCAGAAGAGGAGCTCCCTCCTTTAATCGTCCATTACTTCTTTGATTTGATGGTGGGGATCGGTATGTTCCTAGCGTTTATATCTATTCTGTATGTCTTGTTTGCAAAAGTACGGAAATGGAACGAATGGAACAAGCCTTTATTATGGGCGATCGTTGCAGGTGGACCGTTGTCCCTACTGGCAATCGAGATGGGTTGGTTCTTTGCTGAACTTGGAAGGCAACCTTGGCTCCTTGTAGGTTATATGACCGTAGAACAAGGTGCAACGACATCAGAGCATGTGGATCTAATGATTGTCCTTTTTGTTCTGCTTTACATCGTTCTTTGTACAACATGTGCCACAGTATTGCGGAAAATGTTTAAAAATAATCCGGTGGAGAAAGAGCTTCACGACAGGGGTATGGAGTAAGGGGGATGAAAAATGAACTATGAAGTTATTGGGATTACTGTCTTATGGACGTTTTTGTACGGTTATTTAATTGTAGCATCCATTGATTTTGGCGCTGGTTTCTTTAGTTATTATTCAACCATTACAAAGAAAAATCACCTAATCAACAAAGTGATTGTCCGTTACCTCTCTCCTGTTTGGGAGGTAACGAATGTGTTTCTCGTATTCTTCTTTATCGGAATTGTAGGCTTCTTCCCTTCTACCGCCTATTATTATGGAACAACACTTTTAGTACCGGGAAGTATCGCGATTGTTCTGTTGGCAATTCGTGGGTCTTACTATGCTTTCCATCATTATGGTGAGAAAGGAAACAACTTTTATCAAGCCTTATATGGAGCCACAGGACTATTAATCCCTGCTTCCCTATCTGTTGTACTTACTATTTCAGAGGGTGGATTCATTTATAAATATGAAGATTCCGTATGGTTGGATTATGGAGCTTTATTCACCAGTTTCTATTCATGGGCAGTGGTCATCTTGGCTTTAGTAAGTGTACTATACATCTCGGCTTACTTCCTGGCATATTACGCTAAAACAGCTCAAGACGAAAAGGCTTTTGATGTGTTAAGAAAATATGCCTTGAATTGGAGCCTGCCAACAATACTTGCCAGCGTTCTCGTATTCTTTGCTTTAAGCGATCATAACCCAGAACACTTCGATAAAATGTTGGAACTTTCCTGGATGTTCAGTCTTTCGTTCCTCTTTTTCCTTGGAGCGGTTTATCTGATGTGGAAAAAGAAACATCTTGGTGTAGCTTTTATCTTGGTGATGCTACAGTTTGCAACGGCATTCTTCGGTTACGGGGCATCTCATATGCCTTACCTTTTGTATCCATATTTGACGATCTATGATGGATTTACAAATGAGGCAATGGCTGTGGCGTTGATTACGGCATTCATTGCCGGACTTTGCCTACTGATTCCTTCACTATATCTATTAATGCGCTTGTTCTTATTCGATAACAAGTACGTGCAAGGAAAAAAATAAGGAGGGTCATTCCATGGAAAACTTCTTGATTATGTATGTTGCACCATTGATAGTGGCTGCTGGCATCTTCGTTTTATTCCTTTGGGGAGCCAAGGGGAAGGAAAAATATAAATAAATTCAAGACAGCCCTGCCGATTGTATGGCGGGGCTGTTTTTGCCTAGATTAAAATGTAAAGAAGACTGCGTTTATACATCTAAGTTATTTTCGTCACTAACCACTGTCGGTTTCTTTTTAAGTTAATGGAATGATTAGAGACAACAAAGCTATACCTATCAAAATAGCGGATATAGGACTATTTACAAAGACCAACCAGTCCCCATTTGAGATGGTTAGGGATTGACGCATGGCCTGCTCCATCATGCCGCCTAGAATGAACGCGAGGATAAATGGGGCTGCAGGAAAGGAAAATATTCTCATCAAAAACCCTGCTATTCCGAATAATAGCAATATATATAAATCAAAAGTATTGAAGCTTATCGCATAGACCCCGATAAGACTGAACATGATGACCAAGGAGATTAGCAAAGGCCTTGGAACCTTAAGCACTTTGGCTATATATGGGATAAGCGGAAGGTTCAATACCAATAAAAACACATTTCCTATATACATACTTGCAATAATTCCCCAGAACACTTCAGGATTATCCTGTACCAGTAATGGGCCTGGCTGTACACCTAGAACAAGGAAGGCACCAAGAAGGACAGCGGTTGTACCCGATCCAGGAATACCTAAACTTAGGAGGGGAACAAAGGCCCCGCCTGTCGCCGCATTGTTGGCAGCTTCAGGTGCAGCAAGACCTTTTATCGACCCCTTCCCAAACTCTTCAGGCTTTTTGGCGATTCGCTTTTCTGTGACATACGCAATAAAAGATGCGATGGTCGCCCCTGCTCCAGGTAGAACACCTAGCAAAAAGCCTAGAAACGATTGCCTCGTAACTGGTCCCTTCATTTCATGGACATCTTCTCTGGATAGCTTCAGACTGCCAATGTTTCCACTCATTCCCCCTGAGCTGTCCTTACGATTGAAGATCAATATACAAACTTCTGCCAGTGCGAATAAACCAAGAGCTATTACAAGAAAGTCAATTCCTTCGAGGAGGTTGATGTTCCCGAAAGTAAAGCGCTGTGTTCCCGTTTGAGCATCTATACCTATCGTTACGGCCATGAAACCTAACACAGCGGAAATCATAGCTTTTATTGTGGACCCATCAGACAGACTTGAAATGGCTGTCAGTCCCATCAGCATCAAAGCAAAATACTCAGTAGGACCGAACACGACAGCGACTGAAGCTAATAAAGGAGTAAAAAGCATCAACAAAATTACACTGATAGTACCTCCTGTGAAGGAAGCGATGGCAGCAATGGCCAAAGCTTTTCCAGCCTTCCCCTGTTGCGCCATGGGATATCCATCAAACGCGGTTGCAACAGTACCCGATATTCCAGGTGCATTTAATAAAATGGAGGATGAAGACCCTCCAAATACTGCCCCGTAATAGACCCCGGCCATCATGACCAATGCCAACGCCGGGTCCATACTATAGGTCACAGGAATCATGATGGCAATCGCACTGATTGGTCCTAGACCCGGCATCATCCCAATAAAGGTCCCGATAAACACCCCTAAAAATACAAATAAAATACCTTCTATACTAAAGGCGACCTGAAATCCAGAAAAGAGACCTTCCATAGAACCCATCTCTCACACCTCCTAAAATGGTAACACTCCTGGTGGTAAATGAATAAGGAGCAAGTAATTGAAAAGTAAATATAAGAGCAACGAAAAAATGATTGCCACTAAGGCACTTACTTTATATTTTTTATATCCAAGATATGATGAACAAGTAAAAACAAATGCTGCTGTCATAATGACAAAACCTATTATTTCAAGTAAAAAAATATAGATTAAAATAAATCCCGCAACCCCAAGCAGGACGTAAAGTTCCTTCTTAGGGATCGTTCTTTTTTGTTTTTCTTGTTCGGTTTCCTCTTTCTTCTGAACGAAAAGTAAAATGGACAATAATAATAGTAAGAAACCCAATCCTTTTGGTACCACATCCGCATCGACTAACGCATATGGGTAACTGGGGATCTGGTAGCTTAAAAACAGGTATGCTCCTGCAAAGAGGGTTAGTGCCAATCCAAGTTTACGATTTATCGGTCTTAGTATCATATAACTTCCCCACCTATCCATAGGGACCGCTCCCTCTTTATGGAGGGTAGCGGGTCACCTATTAATCTCTAATTTCCAAGTCCCAATTCTTCCAATAGCGCTTGCATTTCTTCATTCTCTTTTTTTAGAAATTCCTGATATTCCTCCCCTGTCATGAAAAGCTCATTCCAGCCGTATTTCTTTCTGATTTCATCCCAGGCAGCTGATTCGTTTAATTTTGAGAACTTATCTTCGTAATAAGCAACGGCCGCATCATCCATGTTGGATGGACCAAAAAATCCTCTCCAGTTTACAAAGGTTTCATCTATTCCCTGTTCCTTGGCAGTTGGAAAATCAGAAAGGACCTCCCCCTCTAGACGCTCTTCAGCTGTTATGCCTAAAACCTTGATTTTCCCTGCTTTCACCTGCTCCACTGTTTCTGCAGTCCCAGCTGAATAGACATCTACACTTCCGTTAAGCAATGCCGTCAATGTTCCACCCTCTTGTTCGGATACATACTTGACCTTCGTGATGTCCACGCCTGCTGCTTTAGCAATTTTGACAAATTGTATATGATCCATGCTCCCAGGAGAAGATACACCGATTACAGTGATACTTGCTGGATCTTCTTTCATGTCTTCAAATAACTCGTTTAAATTATCCCACTTGGCATCAGCCCTTACGGCAAAAGCACCGTAATCCGCGATAACATTTGCCAGCGGAGTGAAATCTTTATACGTATTTTCAGATTGTCCATTAAGAGGGACTAGTAATAATGGTGGAGAAGAAACGAACAGATGGTGTGGATCTGCCTCTTTCTTCGCGATGTATGACCATGCAACAGCCCCGCCGCCACCTGGTTTATTGACAACTGGCATTCTCTTATCAATCAATTCCTCTTGCTCAAATGTTTGAGCAACCATCCTGGCAGTTGTATCCCATCCCCCTCCTGCGCCGGCTGGTGCGACCATTTCTATTGGTTTCTGAGGAGACCAGGTACCATCTGCACTTGTTCCCCCTTGTGAGCTGGAGCAAGCTGCTGTCAAGGATAATAACACTGTTAATCCCATTGCACTTGCTTTGTTTTTCCACTTCATTATCATCTAAATACTCCCCTTTGCTTATGTCTTGTATGTAATTGTAAAGAAAATTCTTATAAATGTAACCGTTTACAAAATAAGCGATATAAAAGATTTATTGGTTATTTTGTTCATTTTGTTCACGAGACGTTTGGCGAATTTTCAAAAAAAAAAGAGGCAGTCCTTAGGAATTTCCTTTTAGGACCACCTCATCATTTTGTTAATGCAGTCAATGTTTCCTTGTAAAAAGTATCGCTGTGTGGAACAAACGTTGTTTTATCCACTCTTATAGTAACCTTGCTTCTTTCGCCGTCAGCAATTTCCTTTATCCCTTCCATAACGACATCTGTCTTATTTTCAAACCATAGTTGGTAAAAGTCTTCTAAAGGAACCATAAAAATCCCGCTAACCTCTTCTGATTGCATTGTAAAAGACTCAAATGGTATGTACCTCTTTAACAGAAAAACATGGGCATGCTCTCTATCGATAAAACCTTCTAATTCTTTTTCGTAAGGGATGACACCCAGGTAAGACAGTTCCTCCATACCAACTTTGATTCCTATTTCCTCTTCTACCTCTCGGATTCCATCTTCCACGTTTTCATGTGATAACAGATGTCCTGCCGCGGTGATATCCAATAAGCCTGGATAATCCTTTTTGTCCTTGCTTCTCAGTTGAAAATAAAGGTATTCTTTCCCGTCTATCATAGCCTTTATCCAGCAGTGAAAAGTCTCGTGCCAATGTCCCTTAAGATGTACTTCCTCTCTTGATGCAGTTCCCAAGTATTTTCTATCTTTGTTGAAGATCTTTAATTGTTCCATGGTCTCAATTTCCTATCCGATAGTATTTTCTTTCAGGTCTGCCTACCATGCCATATTCTAACGAAGCTTTTGCTTTTTCAAGAGAAATCAAGTACTCAAGATACCGCCTTGCTGTCGTCCGAGATGCTCCCATCCGTTCGCCCATTTGCTCGGCTGTCCATCCTCCTTGGTAATCGCTAGCTAGGAGTCCTTCCACTTTTTCCAATGTTAATTGGTCAATGCCTTTAGGGTGAGAATCATTCGGTTTTTCTTTTTCCTTCAACCCATTTTTATGTAAAAACTCATCTATTACTGCTTGATTATAAGAATCATGATCTTGTATGAAAGCCTTTCTCTCAAGATATGTTTTTATTGCCTGTTGAAACCTATCAAACGTTACGGGTTTGATTAAGTAATCAACCACTCCATACTTCAAAGCCGCTTCTACCACTTCTTTTTCCGTTGCTGCAGTTATCATGATGATGTCCACCTCGGGGAATTTCTCGCGGATAAGCGGTAGCAGAGAAACTCCGCATTCATCCGGCATGTAATTATCCATTAGGATAAGATCGGTTTCGCCTTTTGCAAGGTGATCCATCGTTTGCGAAGCATTTAGAGCTTTATTTACAGCCTTTACTCCTTCAACCTTTTCTAAAAATTGCTCATGAATGCTCGCAACCCGAAAATCATCTTCTGCTATTGCAACGTTTATCATTTCTGTCACCCCTATAGGTAGTTTTTAGGGAGGTATACAGTGAACACCGTGGTATTGACCGGGGTTCTTTGTACTTCTACCGTTCCTTCCAGCTGTTCGACCTCCTTCTTCACAATAGCAAGGCCGAATCCCCTTGGCTGATCAGCTTGTTTGGTAGTATATCCCTTCCTGAAAATCAAATCTATTGTTCCAACTGGAAAACCTGGTCCATTATCACTTATTTCCAAAATTAAATCGTTTCCATAGTCAATAGCGGAAAAAGATACCATTCCATCCTCTTTTTCCTCTACTGCATCCAACGCATTATCTAGCAAATTACCAATAATGGCCACTAAACTAGAAAACTTTATATTAGAAGGTAAAACCTGGACTGAACTTTCCTCATCAAGTTGGAGAAGTTTCTTCCTTTCTGATGCGACAGCAAGCTTCCCAAGCAAGATGGCCTGAAGTTTTTCATCCTTTATCTTTTCAAATATGATATCATTTTGTGCCTGATTAATCCTATACTCTTTCTGGATCCAGTCTAAAGCTTCTTGAAATTTCCCTAACTCTAGCATTCCTGATATGACGTAAAGCTTGTTTGTGAATTCATGGGTCTGAGCTCGCAACTCCTCCGAATATTTCTTTACTTCTGCCAGAGTGTGAAGCAACTTTTTCATATCTGTTTTGTCCCGAAAGCTGGATACTACTCCTACCACGGTTTCTTTTTCTTTTATAGGAATCCTGTTTACGATAATGTCTTTATCAGATAAATAGATTTCTTTGTTCTCTTGTGCGTGCCCTGTTCGAGCGACTTCCATAATATCGGTATCAGGTACGATGTCTGTGATTTGTTTATGTAACAATTCTTCTTCCCGCAGGTCTAAAATATCAAGAGCTGAAGGGTTAACCATCGTAATGTTCCCATTAGAATCAACGGCAATGATTCCTTCCTTGACGGATTCCAGGATGGCATTTCTTTCCCTGTACAAGGAAGCGATTTCATGGGGTTCCAGATCAAGAATATCTTTTCGAATGTTCCTGGCTAGCAAATATCCTCCCAGCACTCCGATATTTATTGCCAACAGAGCAATCAACGATATTTCAGCCAATTTTTCTTCCATCCGGCTTTTTAAATTTTCCATGAGAAAACCGACCGATACAACCCCAATAACCATTCCATCCTCTGAAACAATAGGCGCTTTCCCTCTGATTGATAAACCTAGTGAACCTGTCGCTTCGGATATATAAGCTTTTCCATCTTCCAAAGCCCTTATATTATCTCCCCCTACCATCTGTTTTCCGATTTTATCGAAATCAGGATGCGTATAGCGAAGTCCTTGATTATTCCCAATCACCACAAATTGAGCGTCTATCTCTTGCTGAATTTTTAATGTCAATGGCTGGAGCGTTGTACTTGGATTTTCCGATCCCATTGCTTCTTGTACCTCTGGCATGTAAGAAATCGTCTTAGCTATTTGGAGAGCTCGCTTACCGGTATTCGCTTTAAGCTCTTTCATCTCTAAGTAAAAAAACACACCGCATATTAATACTATAATGCCGATAAGTAACGTCACAATTAGGATGATTAGCTTTGTTTGCAGCCGTAAGGGCTTTTTATTTAGTCTCATTCAGATCACCCCTCGAGTTCCTATTATTTTATAATAATTGAATTTATTATTCTATGAATTTTGATATTTAGTGTTTGGGAAATAACTTCTTGCGATAAACCACTTAAATTTTAGTGGAATAATAACAGATTAAAGTGGTTTGTTTTTATTATTCTTCTAGAATAATAACATTTTCACTATAAGAAAACTTTTTCAATATTATTTCCCACCCCTTTTTTTACGCAAAAAAAAAGCGACCCGTTTATCGAGTCGCTTATAATCGTTAACAAACTGAATCTGTGGGCTTAGGGTTCTTTAAGCCGAATAATGGTCTAATAAATAAAGCCAGTAGTGTCCCAAGCATAGCCATTACCATCCATACCCAACCGTGTAAACTGAAGGATGCGATTCCTCCAAAGTATGCTCCGATATTACAACCAAAGGCAAGTCTTGCACCGTAGCCCATTAATAAACCACCAATAATGGAAGCTCCTGCAATACCAGGTTTGATTTTCTTAGGTTTAAAAGTACCTTGTGCACTGGCTGCAATAAATGCTCCTAAAATGATTCCAAAGTTCATCACACTTGTGGAATCAGCCAGGACCGTCTGAGTTAAAGCTTCTCCGTTTGCTCCGGTAAAATATCCCCAACTGGAAACATCTATACCTACCAACATTAATGCCTTCCCTCCCCAAAGGGCGAATGCAGAAGTAATACCCCAAGGGTTTCCTCGTACTGCCAATGTAAGAGCATTTAGAAGTGCCAAAATGATAGCAGCCGCAAATAAAGGCCAGGAACCTCGAAGTATCTTTTTCCAACCGGTTGTTGTCGCCAACGGTTTCATACTTGGAGGGTTTTTTCGCTTAGCTATTTGGACTGTTAACCAGTAAATTCCCGCAAACAGTGCCATTTGAACCGCCCAGCCGCCAAAGAATCCAAGGCCAGTCGATTCGGCAATGGAGATTGAAGGAAGTGCCGGTGTATCTTCCATCCAAAACGTAAAGTGGTAAGCGCCAATGACAGATCCAACGATGAACGATATTAGTGTCAGGATCATTGATGAGGAACCTCCTCCGACCGAGTAAAGTGTTCCAGATGCGCAACCACTTCCGAGCTGCATCCCAATACCAAACATGAATGCACCGACTAATACACTAATCCCTACAGGTGATACATACCCTGTTGGTGTACTACCAGTAAAACTGAAGCCAGTACTTAAAATGATGGCAAACAGTGTAGTTGCGACTGCCAGCATCACCATATGCGCCTGCAGCCCCTGTACATTACCTACAGACATCAAGCGCCGGAAAGCAGACGTGAAGCCAAATCGTGCATGCAGTAGTGTTACACCTAGCGCCAAGCCAATCATATATAAAGTCCCTTGAATCCAATCTGTTGTGGCGACAATGGTTATTAAAAGTATAATGCTTGCTAGTACGCCAATCGTTAGGAAAGGTTTTTGAATCGGATTCAATTTCGCAACAATAGTGGTTGGTTGCCTTTCAGGTTGAAAAGTATTATAAGTTGTTTCTGCCAATTCAATCACACCTTTTCATATTGTTTTTATCGGGATTATTTGTTGTTCACATGATAACTTCTTTGCATCCTCTTGTAAACCTTTCTGCTTGTATTCTATATTTCTCTAAAAGTTTGACTTTTTCATCTACTTATCTATAATTCGATTAATCTATCGAAATCTATGTAAGTTGATTATTTAGTCGAATTGGATTAAACTAATGTGGTATTCTTTTTGGAAGGAGTGAGAAAAGATGAAGCACCCAATTTCCATTTTTATGATGGATGTGACAAACTCATCAAAGAATTGGGATAAAATAACGTCTTATTTAGGAGAAATGGAAGGCTTTGTGAAAAGGTGGACGAGGGGCCTGCCCCACGCACAAGTTAAACACCGACTGGGAGATGAAATTGTCGGGCTTTTTGATCATTACTCTACCGCATATACTGTGGCATATTATATTAGCCAAATTTGGAAATACAAAGAACAGCCTCCCTACTTCGGAATTACTTTTGGGACAGTTGATACAAGCTTACAGCAAATTGATTTAGATAAATGGAATCATCCGTTAATGCGTCAGGCAAGGCTCGCTAATGAAAAAATAAAGCACTCTTCCCAACGTTCATCCATGTTGTTGCTCCCAGGTGAAGAATCAATGGAAAACTCGTCTCTAGAAATGGCCAATTTGCTCCTATCCTATCAGCATAAATTCATGAGTGACCAAACGTCCTTGCAACAATTAATATCTAGGTTGTATGCCGTCCTTGATGAGCAAAAAGCCATAGCAAGGCTAGTAAATAAGTCGCCTTCTACTATCTCGAGTCACTATAAGAAAGGGAATTGTGAGATAATATTGAATACTTTATACACACTCCAAGAAACCTTGGACAAGTTAGAAGCAAACAGCTTTGGAAACCAACCGCAAAATATTACGAAAGAGTTGACCCAAACCATTAAAAATGAGCTTCATAAAAATATCGATGCGATCATTTCTATATGAATATATATAGCAAGGAGCGTTTGAAATGATAATTCTTTCCCTTATCTTAGGCCATTTAATTGCCGATTTTTATTTTCAGTCAGAGCACATGGTGAAGGAAAAACGGAAGTTCTTAAAGCTCCATTTATTTCATCATGCGGCTGTCATGTTTATTACTCTCCTCCTCATTTATTTCTATCAAGGAAACGATTTTTTTATAGAGGTGTTGGTCCCAACCATTCTCTTAGTCGTGGTCCACGGCGTCTTAGACTATCTGAAGATTACCTTACAGAAAAAAACAGATAAATTGATACAGAAAAACGCCTGGAATCTTGGACTATTTATCGTAGATCAACTATTGCATATGATTACTATATTGGCAGTATGCTATTTTACTTTACAGGTAGATTTACAGGCTATGATTGATACTATTTTATTACTACTTAACTTAAAAGAAGGCATACGACCAGAGCTTGGTTTGTTGGAAGGTCTCTTATTCCTAATAATTATGTTGATACTATGTACAACTGTGACAGGCCATCTAATAAGAATTATGCTTGGTTCCCTCACTAAACATATTTCCCTTTTTGAAGGAAAATACACTTTAAAAGATCTTGCCATCAGTCCCAATAGTGAAAAAAACATGTCAGAAGAATATACATATATGGTGATGAAACACCAAGACCTTTCAAGAGGAAAAGTAATCGGCTATCTGGAACGTCTATTGGTGGTGGCTTTAATATTGATGGGTTCTTTTTCTGCAGTTGGATTTATTGTCGCAGCCAAGTCCCTTACACGATTCAAACAGATGGATGACCGCGATTGGGCGGAGTATTTTTTACTGGGGACACTAACTTCCTTTCTTTTTGCGATCATTTACGGCGTATTATTAAAAATAGTATTCTTCGGTTCTTACTAGCAGATTAATTTCGGGATTAATAGATTCGAAAAAAATAATAGAAAGAAGGTATATACCCTGTCCGATTCTATCATCTCTCATATGATAGAAACAAAGGGGGTGACAACATGTTGCGTTATTACCGTTATGTCACAAGATTAGGTGAAAACCTGATCGAAGAGGGCGAAGATTACTTGGAAAGACGAATTCAACTGGCCAAGAGAGTGATCAAAAGAGTAGCCCGCCGCTTGGATGATCTGAATGACTGATAATATTCAGCCCTTCAGATGATGTTCAGATTTGCATGGAAAACAGCACCTATATTTTAGGTGCTGCTTTCACGTTACATATATTCTTCAGCAGCTTCCGCATCTGCTTTTGTAGGATGAACCGTACCAAAAGGATGATTTGGCGGCGCATAAATAGAGTAAAGTTTCAGTGGAACATTTCCCGTATTGGTCAAGTTATGCCATGTGCCGGCGGGAATCACTACTGCATAGTCGTCTGAAACCATTTTTTCAAACGTAAATTCATTTTTATTTTTCCCCATTTGAACGATTCCCTGTCCTTGCTCTAAACGCAGGAATTGATCAACATCGGGATGCATTTCCAACCCTATATCTTCTCCAGGATTTAAACTCATTAACGTAATCTGAAACTGTGATCCCGTCCATAAAGCTGTTCGAAAGTTATTGTTTTGCAAGGTTAGTTCGTTAATATCTTCTGCAAATGGATTTGGTCCATAGTCCTTTAATTCGATTGCTCTTAAGTTGTTTTGCAAATAATAAGTATTATACGTGTTTGGGTATGGCCAGTAACTGTTTCTCATATAGTTGTATGCATATGGATTTACAGTATAAGGATATGGATAATTATTTAGAGGATAATACATTCCTTCATCTCCTTTTAAATTTCATTAAATTATCCTATTCATTTTCATCGGGAATGTACGTTGTATGGGTTGGTTTAATTTAGAACATAAAAAAAACCTATTTCTTCATAAAGAAATAGGCTGTAACAGTGGTTATTCTTTTTTAAAGTCTTTTGTACTTCTTACAGTATCAATAGGTCTGACAAGCTTTTCAATTTGGTCGCGTTTTGGTTCAAGGAACGGAGGCAAAGAAAGTTTCTCTCCTAGTGTTTCATATGGCTCATCCCCCATAAAACCAGGACCGTCCGTTGCAAACTCAAACAGTATCTGCGGGGCAACGCGTGCGTACAAGGATTCAAAGAAGTAACGGTCCACATGTCCTGATGTGTTAAAACCAAACCCTTTCAATCTTGCATCCCACTCATCGATAACTGAGCGGTCCTCTACGCGGAACGCGGCATGATGCACGGTCCCGAATCCTTGTTGGGCTTGAGGAAGTGTATCATTATGTTCTACAACCAGGCGGGCCCCGTTGCCTCCTTCTCCTACCTCAAATAAATGTGTTTTTCCGTCTTGCGCAATTTCTTTAAATAGCAGAACTTTTTCTAGAACTTCTTTAAAGAAATCAAAATTTGCTACACGAATGTGGAGAGGTCCTAATCCTGTGATTGCATATTCCAGAGGGATCGGCCCCTTCTGCCATGGCGTGCCCGGCTCCACTCCTGTATTATTTTCGTCAGAAACTAGTTGGTACTGTTGGTCATCAAAATCTACAAATGTAAGTGTCTTTGTCCCGAACTGATCCTTGATGCCGTAATGCTTTACGTTTAAGCGGTCAAAACGATCTGCCCAATATGTTAAAGCCTTGTCAGACGGCACTCGGAAGCCGGTCTGGAAAATTTCATTTGTTCCGTGACTGCCTTTTGGAATGCCTGGGAAATCAAAGAATGTCATATCTGTACCAGGACTCCCCGTATCATCCGCAAAAAACAGGTGATACGTTTGGATGTCGTCCTGATTAACCGTTTTCTTAACAAGCCTCATACCGAGTACATATGTGAAAAATTCATAGTTCTTTTCCGCGCTGCTGGTTATCGCTGTTACGTGATGAATCCCTTTTAATCCGTTTATCATAAGGATCTCCCCTTTGGTTATATGTTCTCATTTTAATTATCTTGAATTCGAGATAATTATATCGTGGTTGGATGGAGATGTCAAATTAATGAGTGGATACAGGATGTAATATATAGATCTGGTGTTTCCAATCGTTTGAAGTCTCATGGAAGTTAGGATCCTTTTCATCACATTAGTGGATGGGACACATAAGTATTCTCTAGCCTCTTTATTGGAGATGGTCTCACTAAATAACAAACAATAATCTTTTAAAGCTGGTATATGTGCGTCTTTTGATTTATGGTTGCACTTAGGGCAACACCAAAATGAATGAGTCCTTTGCATTGGGATAGCCAGGCAGTTTGAACATTGTACACCTGATAAAAGTTCACTTGGGTTGATGTTTAGCTGTTTTAAAGTAAGGGTGGGTTTGACTTTATGATGTTTAGTAATGGTGCAGGCAAGGTTTTGAATTTCTTTAGCGGAAAGAATCTGTTTATTGGAGATTGCTTGTTGTTGTTCGATTTTTGTTGGAAGAAAATGACCGTGGATGACCTTTTGGTTAGTTGACTTATCCCCAGGGTCAACTTGAATCATGCAAGCGGGATTTGAAATAACTACGAAAGAAGTGAGTGGGATTTGAGGGAAATTGAACTGTTCCAACCACTGCTTTAGGAGCCTCTCCTGATTACTGACCTGTATGATGGGACACTGATAATATTTCACATTGCCCATATATGTCTGAGTCAGCTGATTGAATTTCCTGTCAAAATGAATGGTCCCACCCATATTTTTCACTTCCAATAGGGCTATGAAGTTATTGGATAGGAGTAAGGTGTCGATATGAAAGTTTTGATTCTGGAATTGTAAACTGACGGAATGGAGAATTTGGTAGTCTTGATCAGGAAGGATGCTTAAGGGATAGTCAATCGCAGTTTCACCTTTATAGCCTTTTATTTGTTTGGCCATCAATTCTTTTACTCGCGGCATTGAAGGATGATTTTCTTCGAGGCGCCTCTGTATAGCCTGTAAAAATAATAGATTAACAGGAAAATCTCTCTCTTTTACTATCATTTGTAACCTCCTAAGCTAATTTGTTAGTAAATTATACTACTTGCACTTGCGAATGTCTCTCGAAATGAGCGGGTTTTTGAAATCGGGCGATAATTTCAATTTACGGGCGATTTTCAGAAAATACGGGCGAAAATGCAGAGGAATCGGGCGATTTTTAAGATTTACGGGCGATAATTCAATTTTACGGGCGAAAATCGCATATAATCGGGCGAATCCCAATAATAGGTAATACCTGGACGCCCCCCCTCCTGCTAATCCTCGCCCCAAAGTCGAAGTCTTAAACCGCCATATCGTCGGTCTAATTGCAATCGTCCCCCGTCATACCGTTAATTCCTCAAACCATCATCCGGCCAGTCCAAAAGCAACCCGCGCCAGGTCATTCCGCCAATCCAAAATACCCCGTCAAACCCTCCCCCTACAACTCATACTCCCATTCGTCCTTCATCTGTAAATAAAGCACCAGTAACATATCCTCCAACTCATCGTAATGTTTACTGGAAGCATCAAGACCGATTTTCGGAAACAAAATGTCTGCCATCTTACGGGTTAAAACGATGCGGTCATCCGTTGATAAAGAATCCAGACGGTCTGCGTACGTCTTTAAAAGCTTCCACTCTTTAGCACCAAGCGATTTCAAAGCCCATTCTTCCACTAGACCACCTTCTGCGTTAAGTCCTTTTTCTGCAATAAGTTTGTCCAGCTTGGAAACTTTCTTTTTCTTTTTCCCTCTTCTTTCATGGACAACAATGGTACCTGCTACAAGGTCGCCTAATCGTTTATGTTTGGAATGGAAGAAAATCATCAACATCCCAACTAGATAGTTCGCAGGTAACATATCAATGATTCTCAGAAAGTTGCGGATTAAGCTGGATAGCAAGGTAATGCTGTGGCCATTTTCTTGTATGACACGTATTCCAAGCATCTTCTTGCCAACTGTTCTTCCTCCTGTAAAATATTCAAGCAAGAAGTAGTAACTCCAATTCAATAAAAACATCAATATGATGACTCCAGCAAACATATAAGAGGGCATGTCTGTTTCAACATAATCAAATATGCTTGCATTCAATCCGAAGATTAGCGCTAAGACTACAAGAATATTAATAATAACCAGTAATAGCGTATCGAGAATAAAGGCTGCTGCACGGCTGCCTAAACCTGCAGCATGAAACTGCAACGATACATATTCGGGAGTCTTTATGTCCACTTGTTCTGTCTGCAAGATGATCCCCACTTTCTATGGATAAATTTTACTTTAAGGTGTTTCTATTTATCTATAATATTACTATAATAAAGTAGATAGACGAAAATGAGACACGAGGTGAAGAAGATGAAAGTTAAACAATTTATAAAGCAGCATCGTGATCAGTGGAAGGAGCTAGAAAAACTAGTATCCGATTTACATAAACGAAAGAATATTACTGGGAAGAACCTCGAGCGGTTCCACAGTCTCTACCAAAAGGCCGCGCAGCATCTTTCTTATAGCCAAACTTATTTTCCAGATGAAGAAGTTACCTCCTACTTAAATGCTCTAGTTTCAAAATCTCATAATCTCTTATACAAAGATCAAATTACAAGTTGGAAGCAAGCGAGCGATTTTTTCGGTCACAAGTTTATAGCACTCCTTTATGAACAATGGAAGTTTGTCGTGGTGGCTATGCTTCTCTTTACAATAGGCGGGCTTGGTAGTTATTTTACCGTCCTGTCTGATCCCCTTTATTTGTACTCCGTTCTTCCGGGGGACATGGCACAAAACTTTGATCCGGAAAAATTAGGTGAAAGTGACGGAATGGTGGATGCCCCTGTAATGTCTGCGAGTATATTGACCAATAATATTCAGGTTGCCATACTTGCTTTTGCCGGCGGAATTACCTTTGGACTGTTGACTGTCTATGTATTGATTTACAATGGAATTATTGTAGGAGCGATTGCTGCATTGTTTTGGCACTACGATATGACATATGAGTTCTGGGCATATATTGTTCCACACGGGATGATTGAACTGACAGCGATTTTCATAGCCGGCGGCGCTGGATTATTAATGGGGTACAAGCTTTTTGTACCAGGTGAATATTCTAGGGGCTATCAGTTGAAGGTCAATGCCAAACGATCTGTGCAATTATTACTTGGAACGATTCCGTTGTTTATTATAGCAGGGATAATTGAAGGATTCATCACCCCTGCCGCTATATCTTTGGAAGCTAAGTATCTTGTTGCTGGTCTGACTGTTATAGCCTTAATACTTTATGTTGCTTTAGGCAGTCTTAAACTTCGTAAAGTCCAGTTACAATAAACCTCTGTTCATGGTATCGATATAATGGGATACAGCGGTTGTTGCAAGCCGTTCCTCACGGGCCTCCATCATTAGGAGGCCTTGTTTTTCCCACTTGGCTTTTTCCCGTTTCTTCGATAATAGTTGTTGCTGGGCGACCCCTTTGATCATCGTTTCTTCTAATGAGGTTACAGGGGTTGCTGCTCTTTTCCTCAATATCTCGTCTTCTACCCCGATCATGAAAAAGAGATGTCTTTGCCTTACTCGCTTAAGGTAGATTAGGGCGCTTTCCTCATGCAAAAATGTTTTAACATCACTGAATAAAAGGATAAGGCTTCGCTTCTTTTGGACAAGCTGTAAGTATTGAAATACTTCCGCGTAGTTTGATTCTGCAGCATCAACTTGAACGTTATAAATGGTTTTCAAGATTGTTTGCAAATGAGCCATTCCTTTTGCGGGCGGGATATATGCTTTTACACTTTTAGAAAAAGCAAGTACCGCAACATAATCCCCTTTTTGCAAAGCGGCTGCAGCAACAGTCAATGCTGCTTCTAATGACCTCTCCAGACGGTTCCCCTTTTTTAGTTCTGCCCCCATCATTCTTCCACAATCAATGAGTATGGTAATGTATTTACCGTGCTCTGGTTCATACTCATTTGTCATGACTTCCTGTAATTTGGCCGTTTGGCGCCAATTTATCTTTCTTGGATCATCCCCGACCACGTATGACCGTATTTTAGAAAACTCCCCAACGCCACTCTTCTGCTTTCTAATAGTTTTCCCTTCATGAAGCAGAAATTTTTGAGCATTCTCTAAGTACTGTTTCGTTTCCGTCATATCAGGAATTACTTTTATCGTATCTTCCTCTTCAAATGCCATTTGCTTTTGCCAGAGGCCGATACGACTTTGATATCGTAAATATAGCTTTGAAACCTGATACTCTCCTCTAACAGGAGCCTTAGTGTAGTAGGTGAATTGCTTTCTAGTGTTTTTCTTCACCATTCCGGTAAAAGGAAAAGGTCGAGAAAAGGACTGTGGTATTCCATCTTTTATTTCCGCTTTCATGTCATGTTCGGTTGGATTTTCCACGACAATATGGACAGGATATTCTAACCCCCGTTCCAAATCCCCGGGAATACTTCTTGTCATTCTGAGTCTTTTTTTACTTGGGGTAAGTACAAGGTCCACCAAGCTGAAAAGAAAAAAGAACACATTTATCAGTAAGACAACCGGCCAAGAAATGGTTACAAAAAAGCTCAATACAATAAAACTCAAAGAAATGAAAGATAGTAATAGTACTAGTCTAGTAGTTGGTAAAATCCCTTTATCTCGGAACAGGAATCGACCCCACAAGTTCTTCAATGATTTGTTCAACAGTCGCTCCCTCCAATTCCATATGAGGAGATAATTGAATCCGGTGTCGAAGAGCAGGTTTTGTCAACATTTTAATATCATCAGGGGTTACATAGTTACGGTTGCTCAAGTAAGCCCATGCCTGTGCAGCTCTTCCGATTGAGATACCCGCACGAGTGCTGGCCCCGAACCGAATGGAATCAGATTCGCGTGTTTTACGGACAATTTGCATCATGTAATCTAGTATGCTTTCACTAAGTGTGACTTCCTGTATTTCTTTTCTAATGCTTAGGAATGTTTCCATGTCTAGCACCGGCTCAGTATCAGTGGGAGAAAATTTGTTTTCCATTACTTGTTTCAGTACTGCTGTTTCTTCTTCAAGGCTTGGAAAATCAATATGTAACTTGAAAAGAAAGCGATCTTGCTGTGCTTCTGGAAGCGGGTATGTTCCTTCGAATTCTATTGGGTTTTGAGTGGCAACAACAAAAAATACATCCTCTAAAGGAAACGTTTCCCCGTGGATGGTGACTTGTTTTTCTTCCATTGCCTCAAGGAGTGCGGCTTGTGTTTTTGCAGGGGTACGATTTATTTCATCTGCAAGTAGAATGTTAGTGAAAATAGGTCCCTTTAAGGTTTCAAATGCGCCTTCTTTCATATTATAAATGGAACTTCCGGTTATATCACTTGGCAGTAAATCAGGAGTAAACTGGATGCGGTTAAATTTACCTCCTAAAAGGCTGGCAAGAGTTCTTACCATTTGGGTTTTTCCCGTGCCGGGCACTCCCTCCAATAAAACGTGCCCGCCTGCTAGTACGGAAGAAAGTAAGAGTTTCAAATTCAAGTGTTGACCTAGTATTCTTTCCTCGTATTTTTCTAGAAGAGATGTTAATTCTACTTTCATCCCTCTTCCACCTCTTTTCTTAATGTATCAAGCTTATTTGACCATTCTAGATATTCTTGTTTAGTGATTTTCTCTTTACCTAATACTTGTGTTAATTGATGAATAAATAAGTCTATTTTGCCGTTTTCCTTTGTTTTCCACCTTTTGTGCAGATAGACTGCACAATCTTTCCAATCTCTGTTGTATGGAATGCCCCATCTTTCTTGCAGCAAGTGCTTTAGATATTCCGCCTGTATAGTCAGAGAATCACGATAGGCATTTCCTTTCAAGTGCCAAGCGACTAAAGCTCGAAGACTTTCATCACTAAATCGGACTGTTTCTTCACGAGGCTGTATGATAGGACCAAATCTTTTTCCTTGTTTCCAAAGCAATAGGATTGCGATTAATACTCCCTGGAAGAGTAACAATAAAAACCAGTCCTGGTAAACAGCCAAGAAAGAGGACCCGGTATCTCCGTGGTTGTATTCATCAAAAAGAATCGCTGTTTCATTGTTTAACTCATCTTGCTGTATTAAGCCAAGAACAAGTGGAAGGTGATCCTTTTTTAATATATCTTGATTTGTTAGCCAATTAGGCGCCAGTGCTACGATGAGTGTCCCATTTCCATACTTCCGCTTAACGGCTATATCACCGAGCTGATCGGAAAGAAGTATTTCATCTTCCTCTCCCGGCTCTAACCTCACAGGAGAATAAATGTCCCCTACAAGGTTGGCTTGACTGGAGTCTTTAATGGTTTGCTCCGGAAACATTGATTCCACAAATGTCGTTCGAATATCAAAAAAACCTTTGGGATTATTTTTCAATAAAATGATGGTGTTGCCTTGTTCGATAAAGTCATTATAAGATGCCATCTCTTTTGAATCCGGAGTAAAATATGGTTCTACCATCAACAATATCTGCCTACCTTGTGATTCAGGAAGTAAGGTAGGGGGCTGTTCCCACCTTCTAACCATTTCCAATTCGTTATCCAAGTAGGTATAGAAAGCTTTTAACCCATTTGGTGAAGGAGACTTTGAATCGTAAGGTGAGAATTCCTGTGGCTTTTGTGATAGAACGAAGAAGGAGCAGATGGTAAAAAGAACGACTAGAACTCCAAACCATATCCACCCTTTTTTCTTAGCAGTATTTACTTTCAAGTCCCACCCTCCTTCCTTCTATATTTCTTGCTGTGCATCATTTACCCACTTTAATGCAATATCTCTAAAGGATAGATAATCGTCTTTTTCTATTTTTTGCTTACCATATGTGGCACGATCGAACAACAAAGCAAAATCGAAGAAAAACTCTGCCAGCTCTTTTTGTTCTCTTCTTAACTCATCATAATACTCCCAATTCGTTTTCCAAATTTTCGCTTCCAGCCATTGCCGTTCATGGAAGTTCAGAAGTAAGCCAAGAAAAAGATGCCTGGTAGCAAGAGAAAAATCTCCCACTTCTTCAAATTTTTCCGCCTCATTCACATGCTGTTGAAATGACCAATCTAATTCCACACCCGATTGAAAAGGCTTGTTTTTCTTGTTCCGTCCAAAAGGGTTATTTTTTGCAAGGTATGTGATTACGAAAGCACCTAATATTACGATTACAAGGATGATGACGAGGATCATAATGTTACCAGCTGTTCCGCTTGTATTTTCCATGGATGGGAAGAGTCGGGAAAGTAAATCTGCCAGCCATGCTTTAAATTCATCCCACCAAATTTGCAAGGTGTTTCTTGTATCAGCATAGTATACTTGATATTCTTGTTGGTCCAGGATTTCCTCTAATTGTTCTCTTGCTTCTGGTTCTGTAAGCACGATTTATCACCTGCCCTTGTCTAAGGAATCGGGTTTAACTAATATGGTAATCATCAATCAGATCTCTTAAATCATCAGCATCATGACGAACCTTCAAGTCCAAATACATAACAGCGTATCCGACTGCCATAATGAGGGTAGTAAAAAGAGTGGAAAAACCGACTATTAATCCAAGAAGAACACTGTTTCCAAGAAACGCAGAAACAGACAATTCTATGGCTACACCTATGGACGTTGTAATTAAAAAGAAAATGATATAAAGTCCTATCAATTTAAATGTTCTACCTTTGGATAGTCTCCAACTTCTTGTTAACCCGGGCGAGTTTTTGTCCAATACTACTGAACCGAAGAAGAAACTCCATCTTGTAAGAAGAAAGGCACCGATAAGGAACAAACTGATCGTTAACACGATAGAGACGATAACCCCTGCTATTACATCTATGGAGAAAAATATAATGGGAATAAGTACGCCTAAGAGTATAAACCCAAATAGGATACTAAAAGCTATGATAACGTATAACAGAGAGGAACCAATCAACGGGAAAAAGCGCCCAAACGCCTGTTTGACTATTGTACTAGCGGTAAACTCTCGATTATGTTTAATATGATTTACACCAAATAAAATCGCAGCTTGAGCGACAGGATATGTAAACAAGACCAATAGGGAAACAAAAAGTGTTCCAATGTCCGCTGCAAGGTTACTAGATAAAGAGGCTTCTTCCGTTAATTCCATATTTCTCATCATCTCTTCATACCAAGCTCCACCGCCGCCTTCTTGTCTAAAAAAACTTTTTCCAGTAGCCAATTCAATGATTGCTTGCAAAATATAGATTGGTCCAACTAATAGTAATAAGATAATGAAGAAATCTTTAAACTTGTATTTACTGATTTTAAACGTCTGATCAAGAATTTCTCCGAATCCTTTTGGTTTATTAAGGTTATTGTTCATGTCTATTCCTCCCTAAAACTATTCCAAATGTTGTCATATCGACTATTTTACCATTAATCTAGCAAAATTCGAGAAATAAATTATGAAAATGTGTTGATTTAGGAAATAGGAAAAGCCGCTCTCCTTTTGAGAAAGCGGCTTTTCGTAATTCGGATTTTTATTTATAAAAAACCTTTTCAACATTATACTTAGCTTGAAGTGTGTTAGCGATGTATGTTTCATATATTTCTCTTTCCATTGGATCCTCAACGATACACACGTCAATACGATAGACTTCATCACGGTGGTTTTTGATTGGGGATACATTGTCCTCAAAATGCTTTTTAATTCGTTGGCGAAGCTTTCTCGCTTTTCCAACAAATAATAAATCTTCATTTATATTAAAGAACATATAGATTCCACCTTGATCGCGTGGAATTTTATGAAAATCAATAAAGCCATTTATCGGTGTAATAATTGGTTCATCGTTTGTACGAATCTGCTGGCGTTCCGTAATGGAGACACTAGGATTCGGTATGGTAATTTTTATCATAGTAAGTCACGTCCTCTTTTTCAGTAGAGCTACATGTTAACACAAAGGCCTGATAATAGCTATAACAGTTTTTATCCAAGAGGTCTAATGGCTCCTGCTACATCATAGTTACTTATATCAAGAACCGTTTGTTCTCCCATAGCGAGCCTAGCCAATTCAGCTCCTAAAAAAGGTCCGCTTGTTAACCCTGAAGCGCCAAGTCCATTCGCAATTAATACATTATCATGATTTGGAAGCTTTCCGATGATCGGGAGGAAACCTGGTGTAAATGGACGGAATCCGACCCGCGTTTCCAATATGGTGCCATCTGATAGACCTGGTGCAATTTCCAATGCCTTACTTAAGATCTCATTCATGCCACCTGCAGTAACCCTAGTATCAAAACCAGCATCGTCTTCATGTGTTGCCCCTATCACAATACGACCATCATCAAAGCTAAGGATATACTGATTATTTGGTGGCATAACAACAGGCCAATCTTTCGTCTGTTTCGTATCGATTTCCAAGTGAACAATTTGTGCCTTTTGGGGGACAACTTCAAATTTCATTCCCAACCCTAGAAAGATTTCCTGTGCCCAAGCTCCACCCGTCACAATAAACAAGTCCGCTTCCACTCTCTCTTCCCCTAGTGTTACACTTGTCACTTGGTTATCTTTGACTTCAAGGCCTGCATCGCCTTCAAGAAACTGGGCCCCATGTTTTTTGGCAGCATTTCTAAGAGCGTTGCGAAGGGCACCACCATTCACCTTTGCCCCTCCGGAAACGTGTACAGAACCGAACTCTTCTGACAACACAGGAAAAAGTTCTCTCGTTTCTGCAGGGCTTAAGATCGTCACCTCGCCGATTTCAGGAGCTTCTTCTCTTCTTTTAATGGCTCTTTCCGCCATCTTCTCGAGTTTCTCTTTATCTCTATGTAAGCTTATGGCCCCAACATGGTTGTACCCAGTATCCATTTCTCCATCTGCTTCTAAGTGATCAATTAAAGTTGGGTAATACTTTGCACCGTTTTTGACCATGTTATACCAAGCTTTATTTCGGCGCTGCGATATCCAAGGACAGATAATCCCAGCCGCCGCATCTGTTGCCTGTCCTTTATCAAAACGGTCGATAACCGTTACATTCTTACCAGCTTTAGCTAAATGATAAGCGGCAGAGGCCCCAAGGATCCCAGCGCCGATAATTACGATGTTTTTCATTAATAATTAGCACCTTTTCTCTTTTGTTTGTTTATAAGTGTACAGTATATTTAACCCATGCTCAATTTCCTCAACAGAAAAACCCCCTTCTTTTGCAGAAAGGGGGTATGTTTTAGCTCACATACAATCGATTAACCTCTTTTGTTACATGCATGATTCTTTTTGCATCGTTCTCTAGTACCTCTTTTACATTGCCACCAAACCATTCAAGCGAAGCTTCCACCTCTGTCAAGGAGACTGCAGATTTTACAAATTCCTCATAATTAAGAATTCCTTTAAATAGTGGTGTCATCCCTTCCCTTGAGCCTGCGGCGGCATATACATTATGTGGGCTAAATACATCTAGTTTGTTTCTAGATGAAATATTCTTAAAATGAAAATGCTTGATAAATGGTTTTAGTTTTACAAGAGCATCTATTGGGTCCGCTCCTGATTCCCATATATGTAATACATCAAAGTTAATTTTTAAAGCAGGATGATCCACTTCCTCCAACAACTGTAAAGTGGAAGGCACTGTGTCGGTCAGGGTATTCGGATGCGTTTCTAATAGTAGAAATTGATTCTCTCTTTCTAGCTCTTGACAAATCATTTTGAGCTTCTCAACCATCAATTTACGCTCTTGATTATTCAATGAGGCACTTGCACGCTGCCCGGCAAACGTTCTTAATTTATTCGTTCCCCAACGATGGCCAAGCTCACTTAGTTCCATCGTTGCGTGGAGAAGTTCACTATGTGACAAATGAAGAGGCAGATAGTCACTTATCATACTTGTATATAGGTTGTACGATGCCAACCAATCACTGTTATACTGTGGATTCTCTTTCAAATGCTTCGCATGGATGCCCCATAATTCTATACCTTGGAAATGATTCATTTGTGCCCATTCTGCTATTTCTTTAATAGAATGGAGGTGATGTCGAAATGAGATGGTACATAAGGATAAATTCATATACATTTCCTCCTTCAAGCTAGTACTTCCGTGTGTTTATTTGACACCCAGGCTTCAAAGCATTCATTTAGACCTTTTTTGATAAAATATTCAAGTTTCTCTTGTTCATTTATTTTTTCATGAATTTCTTTTAATACGTTATCATCTGCTGTCATTGCATATTTCATCGCCCGATATTGTATGGCAGTAAACCCTTTAACAAGCTTTTCAATTTCATCGCACCATGCTTCAAACCATTCCTCTGAGTAACCATCAGCCTCCCAGAAGAAAGCGAAGGCGTGTTCATAGGCATATTTTCTGATTGCCAACACTGGTATCTGCTTTAAAGCATTTGAAAGTTCAGATCGCCTATGCTTTTCGGTACCTCTTGAAAATAAATCTACTATTTTACGAATGGCCTCTGACATGGGATTTTCATCATGTTTCATACATGTCCGGAAATAAGCTTCAATGGTTTCCGTATTAGTTGGATTTATCTGTTCTGCATCAAAGTAATACCCGCCTTTTACATCTGGAACCATAATCGCATCTAGTATCTTTTGTTTTGGTAATCTCCCTTCCCACCTGAAATCGGGATCAAACATAAACCATTCATCTGGATCATCTGTTTCCACTAACATGACATAGTGTGGGAATGGGTTTTGATGAAACTTATTTTCACGTTCAGGAAGCATGGATAAATCAAGCATTACCATAATGGAACGGTAACTTGGTTTATTTTTCATCAATTCAAGCAAAGTCATGACATTTGTAAGTTTTGACTTTTTATCGTCATACCAACGATGTATCTTGATACCATATAGCATCTCATACCATGTTTTAAAAAAGTCGTGATTGATATTTTCGGAATGGTAGCTTAATATGCCGTCTGGTGAAACGTCGAAATCCGCATCCCATACACCAAAATAAAAAGGGCGATGGTCCACGCCATCTGTTTTTTTAATTACTTCACATACACAACTTACGAAGCAATGGACTTTAATCATAACTGTCTCTCCTTTTCATAAGAGTTCTTGGACAACTCCTCCAAAAAGTTCAATAATGTTTCAACAGTATGGAAGTCCTTTGGCACAAGCATGTCATCCGGGATATTTAGACCCAAATCCAACTCTAAATGTAAAATAAGTTGTAAAATCATAATGGAATCCATATACAAATCTTCATTCAATCTTGCGTTCTCTTCGAAAGAGTTCCATGTTGGTATTTTTAATTTATGTTTCAATATATCGTACACAGCCTGATAAAGCTCTTCTCGATTTAGCATCCCATCATCTCTCCTACTAGCTTTCTACTAATCTTTCCATTTGGGAGAGTCGGAATTTTCTCAACCTGTGTATATTCAACCGGAACTTGATGGGGGGCAAGCTGCTTTATGCACCAATCCCTTAACTTAGACTCTTCCATAAATGACGAAGCAACAAATTGAACACATACTCTCTCCCCTGCAAATGCGTCTGGTTTTTTATAGGCAACCACCTCTTGGATGTTCGGTGCCTTCAGCATTACCTCTTCCACCTCGTGTGGATACACATTGAGACCTGCTACGTTAATCATGTCATCTCTTCTACCAAGGAGGCATAGGGAGCCTGAATCGTTGATATATCCTATGTCATTTGTATGGATAACTTTTCGTTTTCCGTGTACTATCACTTCTTTAGGGTCATTCTTATCTTGTCCTGCTTTGAGAGTAAAATGTCCTAGTGGAAATCCCATTTCATGAGGTTCTTGGACATCTGGGTTAATCGCAATACAACCAGCTTCTGAACACCCATACTGCTGCAAAACTCTATTCGTTTTGCTTTTTAGATCCTCCAGACATTTTGCAGACATCAACATCCCTGATGTCATGACATTGTGAAAGGAGAAGTCTTGTGGTGAAAGCTTTGTTAACGTATCTATAAAAGCTGGCGAAGCATACAAGAGATGGTTTGGTGTCTCCATTAATTTTTTTAACACATATTTTGGATTGAGATTATGAAGAATGATAGGGTTTGTTTCTCGTTCTAAAGCAGTAAGCACCCCGCTTATAAGTCCATATGAATGGGAAATCGGACATGCAATAATCGGTACGGTTCCTTTATCAACAGGCAAACTTTTATTATAGCTATCTATCTCTTCTTGAATGGCATCCCAAGAGCGTTCCAAACATTTTGGTTCACCCGTTGTGCCTGAGCTCATTTGGACCAGCACCCCTTGTTTTTCTACTCTGTCATTTATCATTAAAATGGGAGAATTAAAATTTTCGAATAATAAAATATGACTGGAGCTTTTATGAGCAACACGAATTGCTGCATCTCTTGGGGTTGCAGCATGGATAGGTACAACTGACCCGCCATTTTCTTTTATATATAGAGTGAGAGCCAATGCATCAAATACATTATTTGTGCAAACGGCAATTCTCTTCTTCCTGCAATCACGAAGGACGTTCATTTGGTCAAAACGTTCAAATTGCTGATGCAAATCACCCTTAGAATAGAACTGATCGTTTATGAAAAACATTAATATAACTCTCCTTCCTTAAATAAGCTGTTGATAACGGAATGACGATACTCTCTTTTATCTATTCCTACTTTTCTTGTAAAAAGAGACTCAGTAAAAATACATTCCTTTTCTGCTTTTAAAAGTTTGTTTCTTTCATGTAATGAAGGATAAAGAACTAAATGGCGATAAATGGTTTCTCTAACCACTTCCCAGAAAGCTTCTTCTGGAAAGTTCATGTGTTCACTTAGCAAGAAAGAAACTTCACTCAAATGAAACACAAATAAAGTATCCATGATCAATTCCCTTAAACCCTCTATAGAGGACATCCAATAGAATTCATCGTCCCCTGCATTTAGGTAGCATGGATGTAACTTTTTAAAATTTGGAGCTAAACTGGGCTGTTTCAGAAAATCTTCCACATATTCCAAGCTTTCATGGAAATCTCTTAAAATTATTTTTTTAGGCCAACCATCTTCGTGAACAAGTATCATATTTTGCGCATGGGCTTCAAGAGCCACTCCTTCTGATACAAGCAAATGCCATACAGGGACAACCGTAACTTTAATGAACTGTGTTACCCATTCTTTGATTCCATGACGCTCAAGCCAAGGTTTTATAAATGGTTCACCATCTTGTTCTATTAAGGACATGGCATTCATGGGAATGGCCCTTTCCTCCTCCTTGACGAAACTACTTGGACTTTTCCTCCAAATAGCTGCTAGGTGACCGGATAGATTCGGGTTATCCTCCATTCCCACTATTCCTGCATATTCTGGCAGAATGTTAAGGCTCTCCGTTAGGTAGCTATCAGACTTTATCAATTTCTCCAACCAGTTTGATAGAGTGGGAGCGGTACATACAGAGTGTGGTTCTATCAGTCTTAAAGACGAAGTGTTCACCATGTTTAAGGGTAATTTTATATGTGCCTTTTTGGGATGGGTTTCATTCCACAGTGTTCTAACAGATTGGGTAGCCCGGAAAAAGTCTCCGGCATATCCAAGTGGGATCATACTGTCCGGACTGAGACACTTTAGCTCGTGTTGAATCTTGTTCTTCCATTGCCAAGGATGAACAGGAAACAGGGAGTAATCCTTGGTTGTACCTCCCGCCATATTTAGACGCTCAAGGAGTAACGAATAGGTTTTTACGCCTAATTCATCTTGTAGGAATGTCTCTTCTGCATGTGGAAAGGAGGCTTTTACATAGTCTCTTTTTACGGCAACCCACCACAACTGGAAGGATTGTCGCGCTTCTGGTCCATACATTTCATGATCGGATAGGCTAAAACCAGTTCGCGCCTTAAAGCAAGGGTGGTACGGATGACCTTCCATTATGGCTGATTCCATTTCTTCATAGGAAAGGCCTCTCCTATATGGATGCTCAAGATTTTTCTCATTCCAGTCACCAAGCAAAATGGTTTGGTGTAACTCCTCCATCAAGCTATCTTGCATTTTTTTGTTATTTGTTAGCTGTAATACGATTTCCCTTAACGGTTCAGATATTGGGCGGCCTTGTGTATCCGTAATTTCCATCGTGCTTTCTTTCAGGCGGATTCTTCCAAAAGAGGAGCGTTTCGCTTCCGAGTGTATGCTAAGATTATTAGCAAATATGGTGATATGGGTTTTGGACCTCTCGTTATTTATCTCGAAAGGAAGCAACTTTTCAAACATAATTGCCTCTAGCAACTGTTTGATTACTCTATTTTCCGTTTTAGACACTACTTGCTGTTGCATAATGTTTCTCCTTTTTATTCATGGATAGCATTAGGTGAAATGGATTTGGTATGGAAGTATAGACTGCCTGTTCCAAATTAGTCAGTAGTTCATCCACATCATGAAAACGAGTCATAAGGTTAGCTTTGCAAGGCAATACCTTGTTGTTTAAAATAAATTCAACAAATCGTTTTCCTTCCCCAGATAATCTCTTTTCAATTTTTTTTAACTCACTGATCATCCAATGGACTAACTTATCCTCAGCAATCAAGCCGTCCTCTCCCATTCTATAAATGATGGAGAAAATATGGTTAATGAATAGATAATAAGTAAACCGATGTTGGATTATTTCTTCGTTATAAAATAATTCAGGTGCGTTCTTCAAGTTGACAACCAACTTTTCAAGCTCATCTCTCTTCGAATTTGATAGATAATAGCCCTGATTATCTCTAAAGTAATATTGAGTTGGAAAACTGTTTGATACATCCACCAAACTGTTTTGCTGGTGTGCTTCTAATGCCAATCCATATTCATCATAAAGTGCAAGCATTGGCTCTACCGAACAGTCCCAATATTTTTGAAACCATTGAAAGCTTGCATCTTCGGGGCTTAACAGATATTCACTAGAAATATTTTGTATTAATTTTTCAAGTAATGATTTTTCTCCTGGTAATGGATCTTGGACCAATGCTGCAATCGAATGAACACCTCTCCCCTCACCTTTTTGAAAAGGATTCGATCGCATAATGACTTCAAAGCCATTTTCCATTTTCCCAGGAAGGTTAAGTGACAAGGAAACCGGATCGTTCAACACGCTGAATGATTTATACTTCTGCAAAAAGTCAATTTTGTTGAACAGTTCCGCCATCACAACTCCAGCTTCTAATTCATGCACTTTGTTTACTCTCATAGAATTAGTCACTTTTACAGGGATGGAGAACTTGTACATCCATTTATCCTCTTTGTTATAAACCGTTCTAATGGAAGAGGTGGCACTAAAAGCTTTCCCCATAGGCCCTATATATTTTATTAAGTTATCCTCCATTGCTTTCTGTACATATTCCTGTTGCAGAAGCCATTGGGACTGTAATGGATGCATAGGGAACAGATAGCTACCATCTTTGGTAATGTTGAGAATCTCATCCTCAACTAAAAAGGAATCCTCCTCAGTAAAGAACCTTTTTTTCAGAATCGATTTATCTACTTCAAAATAGTGTAGCTGAAAAGAACCTTTCAGTTCGGGAGCGTAAAGATCATGCTGCCATGTGGCCATTCCTTGTCTACTTTTCGGGGTAGGATGCAACCAATGCCCAAATATGAGTGACTGCTCCGATTCTAAAAAACTGTATTCTTCTACTTTTTTTTCACTTGTTTTTAATATTGTTTTTTCTAAATATGTACAAATCGTATGATAGCTATCAATCAACCGTAGAATAAGTTCATCATAGTGAGAGGCCATCTCCGTACAATTTTTGTTTTTTGCTTGAAGGTTCAGCTCTTGAATGCAGGTGATCATGCAGTTTAAGGGCTCTTCTTCTATCCACATTAATTCCTTATCATGAAATTTATAGACTCTACCCAGTTTATGTTTTCCTACTAAAGATCGATAGTTTACTTCAATAATCAATCGAATATGTTGTAAAGGAAGTATCAGTTCTAATGCTTCCTCACCATTAAATATGTAGGGTAGTTTAAACAGCTTAAGCAAATCATTCTTCTTTAGCCAATTCCCCTCTCCAACCTCTCGAATATAACAATTCATAAAGGCTTGGTAGGAGGCGTTTTCTGCAATTTTTTTAGCTGATTGTTGCATAATGCCACCCTTTCTACTTGGTCTGCTAGTTTGGTGATAATGATTATCATTGATGAATAAAAAAAGAATGAATCTCTCAATGAAATTCATTCTCAATGATAACCATTATCAATTAAAGTATCCATGCACAAATTTAACTTTCGGCATAGACAAAATGTACATTTTAAATATAAAGCAGAGTTTTGTCCAAATTAAAATACCTAACTAAACCATCTATCATATGTTTTCTTCCCAATGGTCCCCATGGATCCCATTCCTGACTGCTTGGTATATAGATGTCTTTATTTTCAACTGCTTTAAGTTGATTCCATTCAGGATGCTTTGCCACTCTGTCCACTGCAGCCTTAGTGCTCCATAAAAATAGAATCTTATCTGGATTAAGTTCCAATAATTCATTAACTGTAATAGAGATATACCCACTTTTAGGCAAATCTTGATGTGGTTTAAATTCTAGTGTCTGAAACAAAAGTTCCATGCATGCATGATTGGAGGCCCCGTAAAGTCTAATTTCCTCATTTCTTACCCAAACAACTGCCCACTCCCCGCTTCTGGCCACCCCTTTTAATATCTCTTTTGCTCGTTTCTCTAATTGACCCATATCTTTCTTGATAGTAGCTGCCGCTTCTTCTTTACCAAAAAAATGAGCCATTTGATCTAAATAATCATCCCATGTATTCTGAAAATCTATGGAATGAACTTCCTTATTCTTCATCCATGTAAGAGTCTGTTGCTCCCCATGGTGAAGAGAGGTCTTAATGATACAATCAGGATCGACTGTCATAATATCTTTGGAATTAAAAGTTTTTTCCGCATTCAAAAGGAATGTACCTTCTAAAGGTTTTTCGAGATAGGAAGGAACTCCGTTTGTCTTTGGGAAAATGCTTGGATAAACGGGAGCTGCTACTGGTTGAATACCTAATGACAGCAAGTGATCTTGTAAAAATAATTGACTGACCACCGCGACTCTATTTTGAATCTTTTTTATGTATACAGTTGGTGATAACCCTTCACGTTTTTTAAATAATCGACTAAAGTAAAATTCGTCCTGAATACCTATCTGAAGCGCAACATCTTTTATATTAATACCTTTATTTTGGACTATAAGTTCCTTAGCTTTTTTCAATTTTGTATCAAGTACATATTCTTTTGGTGGAATGCCTGTTTTCTTTTTGAAAGCTCTCGCAAAAGAAACCGGTGTCATTCTAGCTTTGGCAGCAAGGTCTTGAACAGTAAAATGTCTATGAGAATTATTTTTGATATAGTTTATGGTTTGATCTATATCGTCTAAAGGTTGCACTTCTGTCATGCTACCAATCAATTTCCAAAGCTTTGCTTGAAAATTGCAACGGTCCAAAAACGATTTGCTATTTTGAAGGATTATAAGCTCATCTAAAATAGGACTTATTTTACAAGGTTCCGTAGCGGTGAAGCGTATTTCTTCTGGTTTCATATCAGCTATTTCTATCATATATATTTTTAAATATTGGTTTGCAGGCGACAAGATAGAACCGTTTTTCATCCAATAAGCTTTACCCTCGGATAGTGTCTCTACATTAGACAATTCATTATTTTTAACGGCAGCTGAATTTGCCGCCACATAAATAATGGAAGGAGGTGCGCATAGCTCTTCTCCTTCCTCTAGTAGGTGATGAGTAATTCTGTTCATTACGATTTCCCCTTACTTTTATTCTCTAGGATTCTATCATTATACATGATAATGATTATCAGTTGCAATAGAGTAATGAGGTTTTGGTTCTTATGTTCTAGGTCCACTCTTAAAGATGCTTTTTTTCGACCAAACTATCTAAAACAAGCAACAAACTAGCTGCAACCAATTCTGTATTCAGTGGAACGGTGATCCCCTTTATCCATTGATCAGTCAGATATAAAGGAATCCATATAAAAAGGAAGGTAATCCCTATTTTTGAAATAATAATGGTCCACCTTCTTCTTAGTCTAGGCAGAACTCTAATTAAGAATGTCATGGTGGCTATTTCAAAAAGCAAGGTCAATGGAATCAGTAAAACGATATAGTAAATCAACGAACTTTTTGTGTCATATTTAACACTGAACAGTTGAAAAAGACCGGCAAAACCAAACAAAAAGGCTCCTCCCACAAATAGCAGAGCAAGTGCAAAAAGAAGTGTCATAGAAATCGCTAAAATCAATTTATCGGAACCACTTAAATTTGGATCATGATCATGTCCCATAATGCTCTCCCCCTTTTTAACCCTATTAATAGGTGTTATTCTACTATGGGGGAATTCATTCCAACAAAAAAAGCAATAAGTCATTTGACTCATCGCTTTTCTTATGGAAATTCTTCAATTAATCTTCCCGGTGTCCAAAATTGATGTTTTTTCCATAAAATATTTCGTCCATTTCATTTGTCAGCTTGTTTGTAATTTCATATCTTTCCTCATCTGACAGTTTGTCTTTAGAATAACCGAACAGATAATTGTTTAAGTCAAACTCTTTTAGGCGACACTTTGTGTGAAAAATGTTTTCTTGATAGATATTTACATCAATCATATCATAAAGGCTTTTTACGTCATTTGGTATGTAATTTTGGATAGAGTTTATGTCATGATCAATGAACAGCTTGTTTCCATTAATATCTCTAGTAAATCCTCGAACACGGTAATCCATCGTCATAATATCTGTTTCAAAAGAGTGTATCAGATAGTTTAATGCTTTCAATGGGGAAATCTCCCCGCAAGTGGATACATCAATATCGGCCCGAAAAGTACTGATGCCTTCTACTGGGTGATATTCCGGATACGTATGTACCGTAATATGGCTTTTATCAAGCTGGCATACTACCGAATCTGGTAGTGGTCCAGGAGACTCTTCATAAGATTCGGTCGGTACTTCTACTACTGGTCCTTCAGAAACAAGCACTGTTACACTAGCCCCTTGAGGTACATAGTCCTGTTTTGCCACATTTAGTACATGTGCACCGATCAGGTCAGCCACGTTTTTTAAGATTTTAGTTAAACGATCTGCATTATATTGTTCATCTATATAATCAATATAAGATTCCCTTTCCTCTTTTGTCTTTGTATAACAAATGTCATACATATTAAAACTCAGAGATTTGGTCAAATTATTAAATTCATGCAGTGTGATTCTTTTTTCTGAAGTCAAATCAAAATTCCCCCTTTATTTATTTTCTATTGTTATAGTACCCCTTCTGCTATAGAAAAAAACTATTTACGAACTCAAGAATTCGCATATCACTTTTTTCTGTTCACGATAAACAGATTGACCTAATTGGATCAGCTCGTCCATATAGGTTACATCATCAAATGGTACTTCCTCGCCTAATTCCTTATTGAGACGGATGTAATTACTTCCTAATAAATGACTGCATTGATAGGACACAGATTCAGATGATAATTGCAAAGCAAGGTCTAATAATTTTGGTGTAACTTTCATAGAAGGGAATTGAAACGGTAACCACTGTTTTACCCCCCAATATTTATTCTTTTGGATGGTAAAATCAATTTTTTGAAGTCCAGTTCCGATAGACAGAATTTCAATATCTTCCAGTTTCAATTTAAAATATTCCAACCCTTCGGTAATACAAACTAGTGATGGATTGTTTGCCCAAAGTCCTCCGTCAATGGATAGATAGTCATTGCCGATATTGTTGGGGGGGAAATAAACAGGTGCAGAACATGAGGATAGCACGGCATCCCATAAGTGAATGGTCATATCTTTTGCCGCCTTGTTCCCATAATTGGAACGATGTACAAATGGCCTGCCATGGGTAAGGTTAACTGCAGGAATCAACAGTGGACTTGTGATATCCTTTAATTTGCGTTTTCCAAACGCTTGCATAATAAAACGTCTAAGCTGACGGTCACTATAGATGCTTTTGAAAAGTCCCACTTTTGCCTGACGAGTAAATATCTGTTTTCCATATTTCTGATAACCTGATAAAACTTCTTTCATTGGCTTTTTGATGGAAACGGAAGAAGCGATGATAGAACCTGTACTAGTCCCTGCGACTAGGTCTACCAAGTCGGCTATTGGCCGGTTGTATTCTTTCTCGATTTCCTGAAGAATAGAAACGGCAAATACTCCCCGGATTCCTCCCCCATCAAGACACAACATTTTCATTTACATATCTCCCGTACTCATTTCCTATTATGCTTTCCTTCAAACAAGAAAAAACTCCTAAGAAAAGGAGGAATTTGTCCCTTTCTTAAGAGTTTTTCAGTGAGAGGTGATTTTTGTTAAGGTACCCGCATACTCCCTTAAATGTTCCATATTAGAAATATCATGCTCAAACAATGGAATTTTAATTATTTCTTGCTTGTGGAAAATTTCATGAACCTGCTGTATATATCTTCTTTCATTTTGTCTTCGATTTTCCATAAAGACTCCATCTGCATAATCGGGGATAACCTTATTTACAAAAACAGTGGAAACGTTCATGTTTTGCTTTTCCAGCATTTCTATCGCTTTTTTGGTTTCAAGTATAGGGAGTCTCTCGGCATTAAGGACAAATGAATAACCTGTCCTATTCTGATCAAGGAGAATATCCCTTACCTTTACGAATTTTTGTTTTCTAGCCTGTAATTTATCAAATATCGGGTCTTCCACTGGCTCTCCATCGTTTAATAGCTGGCTATAGTTTTGCCGAACCTTTTTTCTCTTTTCCAACAGTCCACTGATCCAGACGTTCATCAGTTCAGGCAATGTTAACAGACGAATGGTGTGGCCGGTTGGTGCTGTGTCAAAAATGATATGATCGAAAGAATCGTATTCTTCCAGTACTAATGAAGTGATTTTATCGAATAGGGCTGCCTCATCTGCTCCTGGTGATGCGCTTGCAAGATCAATCTGCCTATGTACTTCTTCCACCATGGTTGCCTTTACTAACCCCTTGAGGTTATTTTTAACCTCCTCGATATACCTTTTTGATTCTGATTGAGGGTTAATTTCTAGAAGATGCAGGTATGTGTTGATCGACAATACTTTATCTTTCGGTTTTACATGAAAGATGTCTCCGATATTATGGGCTGGATCTGTCGATACCAATAACACCTTTTTACTTTCTTCCGATAAAAGTTGTGCAACCGCAGAAGCAGTGGTTGATTTTCCAACTCCCCCTTTACCACCAATAAACATAATTTTATGATTGAAAAGCCTACTCATTCTTCTTCCTCCTAACAGCAGCGTATGCCGTTTAGTGGTGATTTTTCCATCCCCATCCGCAGGTGCCAATCATGAAATCTCTCAATGACAAATGGATATAACTCCAAAGTATAGTAAAACGCAGGATTAGGAAGACCGAGCATTTCAGAAAAACATAATAAAGTGAACAGGTCCTCTTCCTCCCTCAACTCCCTTGCGATTTCCGTTCTATGAGGTTGCTGAAGTATTTCATCATAAACAGTAATGATTTTCTTGAATTTTTCCAAAATATCCATTTGTAAGCCCCCTTCTGCTCTTTATGAAAGAAGAGGATGAGCATCATGTTTCATCCTCTCCCTAAATGTTACATGGACGGATCTATTGGAGGAGTCTTGTCAGTTTTAAAGAATACTCTGAACGCCTCTAAGATGATCCAAAAAGCGAACACAAAGATAATCCCACCTAAAATGAAAAGTAACATGTTTGCATCTGTTTCACCCAGACCTGACCATTGAAATACGACTTGAACAAACATTGCATATAGGGTCATTGAGAAAATGAAAATCATTGGTACAAATGTATAGAAGAAGTTCCTTCCCTGCTTTTTTAACCATACAGATATCAGAAGTAGACTGACCCCAGCCAAGAGCTGATTACTTGTACCAAACAGCGGCCAGAGCAAGTAACCTCCTGAGCCAAACCCATTTGGTCCTTTAGGAATCAACACCAATGCAGCACTTGAAACCACTGCAACAGAAGTTGCGACATGCATGTTTGTTAACGGCTTAAAGTTATATTCACTGCCAATTTCCGAAATGATGTATCGCATAAGACGCAAGGATGTGTCCAAGCTAGTTGCAGCAAAGCTTACAACAATAACGGTTACAATGGTTCTGGCAATGTCTGCAGGTATTGCAATACCTGTAGCAAGTTGGGCCGCGCCGTTAATGAAGTTGGACATTCCCCCGAGACTTGCTGTACCAAAGTCGGAATACGCAGCCCTGAAGTCACCAGCATTGGCAAACAATGTCGCAACAGCGATAATGGAAATCAATGCAAGTATTCCTTCTCCTACCGAGCCCAAGTAACCAACAAAGCGCGCATCTGTTTCTTTATCCAATTGTTTAGAGGTTGTACCGGAAGCAACCAACCCGTGGAATCCAGAAATGGCACCACAAGCAATAGTGATGAATAGCAACGGAAACCAAGAAACATCACTTACTTCATTTGTCATTGGTGCTGTAAGTTCAGGTCTAAGAACTAATAATCCTGCATAGAGCATTATTAAACCAACGACTAATTGATGCGAGTTAATATAATCTCGTGGTTGCAAAAGCTTCCAGACAGGTAACGTGGAAGCAAAATAACAAAAAACTAAAAGGATTACAATCCAGACGAAGAATGACATGGAGACTCCATCCAATCCGAACAGTACCGTGTTATCCGCTCCACCAAAGTAGCGGACCAAATCAATCTGTAGGAATGGAAGCTTGCTTGTCAAAACTGCCGAACCGTACATGACGGCAAGTGCAATCAAAGAGGGAACCAGCATTTTGGCCTTTCTTTTGTAAACTGCATATCCAATCCAAATAGCTATCGGAATTTCAATAAAGATTGGTATAACTGCTGCCGGAAATTGAATGAACAGGTTTGAGATAACCCATGCAAACACGGCATTTACCATGAGAACTAAAATTAATATGATAAATAAAAATAGCATTTTCGCACGTTTACCGATCAAGCGGTCTGTTAACGTACCAATAGATTGACCTTTATTTCGGACTGAAAGAACCAATGTACCAAAATCATGAACTCCGGCTGCAAAGACAGTCCCAAGTATGACCCAAAGAAATGCGGGTCCCCAGCCCCAATACAACGCGATTGCAGGACCTAAAATTGGTGAAGCTCCAGCAACAGAGGAGAAATGATGTCCCCATAAAACTACCTTTTTCGTTGGTACAAAATCTACCCCGTCATTATACTTATGGGCAGGTGTTACATAATCAGGATCCAGGCGGTAAATCTTTTCTGCGATGAATTTAGAATAATATCGATATCCCAGTGCAAATACGATAAAACCGATGATTGCCAACCAAACAGAATTCACCCTAATTCCTCCCTCTTTCTATGTATACAAGAAAAGATTACTAATGAGTGAAATCGTTGTCAATATAGAATTCAGAAAATTCATACTAAATACATGCTACTTTTATTATCAGGTCATAAAATAGGTGGAAAGTAGGAGCTTGTCGGATATTAACTAAGTATGTCGTAAGCACTAATTTTTATTGAAAATTCCGACACATAGACTTATAATGTGGAAGATTCATGTAAAATTATGTGAATACATAACCATTCAAGGGGGATTTTTTGTTGAAGTGTAAGCACCTGTCATTGTTGTTTGCTGTGTTGCTCGTTTTTAACCTTTTTGCCTCCAACTATGTTTTTGCAGAAGAAATTAAAGAAACAGAACCAACACTTGTAGCATTGGGAGATTCGATTCCATATGGTACAAATCTTCCAGACCGTAGTCAAGCATTTCCTAATCTAATTCTAGATGGAGATACAACTGTTATTAATAAAAGTACACCTGGACAAACTTCTACTCAATTACTGGCACAAGTCACAACAGATCCCGAAACAGTACAAGCACTACAAAATGCTGATGTTATTACAATAAACACCGGAAACAATGATCTACTGCAGGCAGCGAAAATCGCTGAGATTGCTGCTGCGATTCAAGCAGGAAAAGAAATCGATTATGAAACATTAGAAAAAGAAGTTGCCGTTGCTGCTTTAAAGGCTGGAGAAAACTTGGCGGTTATATTGCATACCATTCGGGAGATAAACCCGGATGCCCCTATATTGCTATATAACATTTATAATCCTTTCCCAAGTCTTGAGGCAGAACCCGTAAAAACTCTGCACCAAGTCGGTGAAATGATTTTAGAAGATGTCAACAAGGGATTTCCTTTAGTTGCATCATCTTATTCGAATACATTTGTTCTTGATGCCTATTCAGCCTTCGACGGTAATCAGGTAGAACTTGTCTATGGTTTTCCTGATGTTCATCCAACTATTATTGGGCATCAATCATTGGCAATGTTGGCTAATAGCTTGCTGTTAGAAATGTATCCACCAGTGGAACCAGAGCCTGAATATGAGCTTGATTTGACCATAACACCGAATGTTGAGACAGAAGGACCTGTCACAGTTCATGTTAATACAAAGGGTCATACCCCTCTTAAAATTATGTGGATGGCAGGAGAAAAAACAGAGTTAGATTTTATAAGTTTGGAAAATGTAAACTTCTTGGAAGGTAATAGCTTTGAAGTAAATGAAAATGGTAAATACACAGTGCTAGCTGTTTTTAGCGAAGATGGAATGGATAGAGCTATTCAAACGATTGAAGTTTCCAATATTGTTCCACCAATGGAGAACCCCACATATGAACTAGATTTATCAATCTCTCCAAGCGAAGATACGGATGGACCTGTTACCATCTCAATTGATACAAAAGACCAAACGCCTATCAGCTTGATGTGGATGAAAGGTGAAAAAATCGACTTAGACTTCTTGGACGTAGAAAACGTGAATTTTTTACAAGGTACAAGTTTTGAAGTGACTGAAAATGGAAAATATACTGTTCTTGCAGTATTTAGTCAAGATGGAATGGCGAGAGTTCTGAAAACTATTGAAGTCACAAATGTTTTTCAGCCTGTTGAACCTCCGGTAGAAGAACCGCCTGCAGAAGAAGAACCACCTACAGAAGAGGAAGATAATACTCCTCCTCCACCAGTAAAGAAAGATGAAACAAAACAACCGGTAGAAAAGAAGCAAGTAGCTAAGAGTGGAAACAAACTTCCGAATACGGCTACAAGTGCTTATAACTATTTGGTTTGGGGAGCGGGATTGTTGTTTTTGGGACTTGGTTACATGGCGACTGTAAAGATTTACAAAAGAAAAACTAGAGTTCAATAGCAAGAAGCACCTCACTGGAAATTAGTGGGGTGCTTTATTATTTTTCAAGGATTATATCCAGTAGGTATGATAATGAGTTTTGGTTAGCTGTAATGTTAACAAGGGGCTTTTTAGAAAATAGCATCCCCTTAACATTCCAGATTCCAGTTCGAATCCACTCTATTTTTCTGAATGATGGAGAATTAGGGAATTTTGGGAACATGTAAGGTGAGCACACTTTGCCCAATCCAATGATTTGCTCTTTATCATTTTTTACAAAAACATAATCGCCCTCTTCCATCTCATGACAAAATTGATATAAAGAAGAGGTCTCTACATAAGGTACTTTTTTTGCACTATAAATCTGCCGGTAATTATTCCATATTTCTTTTCGAGATGAATAGTTCCTGATATTTCCAAGCTTCCCATGATTAAAAAGTAAGCATCCCTTCTTCAAAAAAAAGAATTGGCATCAATTCCAGTTTGAGTAGTGTAAATCCAATAATTCTTTTTTTCTTTCTCTTCGAAAGCTACTTCTTTTCCATCATTTTCATTTTCAGAGTGTGTATCGTAAATATATTGCAAGAAACAGTTGATCTCATAATATATTGGCAGCTCTGTCTTTCTACCTACAATATTTAAATACTTATTTAATAAATAACTTTCGTGAATTAGTTTTTGATAATGGTAGATTTTAGAGCCAATAGTATATGTATTTTTTAAAGTTGGATGCTTCTTTAAACAATCTTTCAGCAGCCATAATTTCTTTATTGGTAAATCGACAAAAGAAGTTTGGGAAAAGGTAATGAACCAATTCACCGATTTCTTTCTGACCAAAACCGATTAACCTACGTATAGGGTCTTTGTAGAAGCTGTCTAAACGTTTATCAATACTATCGTCACCAAAAAGAAGATCTATAAAAAATTGTCTGTAGCGTTCAATCGGTGCTTTTTGCTCAGTAAAGAAACTTTCCACTGGCAGAGTTGTTTGTAAAAAAGACGACTGCTCTCTAAGTTTTTGGAAATCCTCCCAGTTCATAATCGATAAATTTTCTTCTTTTCTAAATGCTTGGAAGAACTGATATTTCGTAAGTTGTTTTTCAGTGTCGCCTATCCAAACCTCTGCAACGCGACTGTACAAAAACAAATGTATATCCAAGTAATCGTATTTCACCAAACCTTCCACTGATCCAGGCACTTTCCAATAAGAATGTAAAATGTCATCCTCATCTTTTTCAAGTGCTAGTACCTTAATATCCTCTATTTTAAAAATATCCAGATTTTTTAAACCCCAAAGCTTTCTTACAAACTTTAATGGCAAGGGCTCTCCCTGCTCTATTACATCTAATGTAATAACAATTTGATTGTACATGGTAATCGTATTTACCTTGCAAATGCAAATTATATCAGTATAATCACAATAATAAACTTTGTCTCCTGGCTGCATTTCATTTATATAAAATAGTTCATACATATCTAATTGATAAGAAATGGTGTTTGTTTGGATGTTTTTTGATTCACCACGTAGAATCCAAGTGGACACGATAAACACCTCTCTCCCGCAAAAACTCTTTTGTATACTGTATTATTTTTTTTCTAAAACATTCAAAGAAAAGAGGCGCTGCCGTTCGCACCTCTTAAAAAATGTAGCTTGCACGCCTAAAATGGACGCTTTATTGTAAAGTTTTTGTGTTTTTTCCGCAGTTTGGAAAAGTGACAAGCATCACATACTGCATACTTGAAATCTGGGTCCAATCTCTTTCCGCATTTGCTGCACTGCTTCGTTCGCATTTTTACATCTGTTTGCAATCGCTCATGCACTTCATCACTAAATGACTCTCTTACTCTTTCCCAATATGTTGCTTCCGTCCTTCTGTCCAATCTGTATAAAAACAGCAAGTGAAGACCAATGGATTTATAGGATAACTCCACATACTCCAGGCTATCTTTATTCATGAACGGTTCCGGCAATTCTTCCCTTGTTACAATCGCTTCCATCGTTTTTTTCCATTGATTTATAAGGGTCTGCTCTTTTGTAGAAAACGGGAGATGTAAAAAGCCATACAAATCATTAACTGTCAGCCTAGCTTCAATCATCGTGTCTTCAATTGTTTCGTACAAAATTTGTTCCTCGCTAAGGGAGGCTTTCTCTGTACCTGCAGGACTTTCAAACTTTTCCCAAAGCTCAAAGAAATGACCCAGCTTGTTGGAATACTTTTGAAATCTCTCCAATATAGAACTGGTTGGAGCAATTGCAAAAGTGTGAACTTGACGATCTTTCCCACCTAAAAGCTTTTCCATTGCTTTAATGTCTCCTGTAAAAGCAACCTTACCCACATCATACATTCCTTTACGGCCTGCTCGACCAGCAATTTGCTTTACTTCTTGCGAGGTCAGACGTCTGCGGCGCGTACCATCAAATTTTTCATTTTGTAAGAAGACTACCCTTCTAATTGGCAAATTTAAGCCCATTCCGATAGCATCTGTTGCAACAATTACCGTTGTTTCTCCATCTATAAAACGCTGCATCTGCTTTTTTCTTGTTTCAGGAGGCATACTTCCATATATCATGCTGACTTGATGCCCGTTGTTCTGGAGAATCGATGCCGTTTCTAAAACCCGCTTACGAGAAAAACAGACAAGGGCATCCCCTCTTTTTGTATCCCTAAGTGTGAATGGCCGATCTTCAACTTGAAGAGGTGTATCCCTTGTATACTCGTTAATTTCAATTGCCGCATTTCCTAAAAGTTGCAATACCATTTCTCTCATACTAAAGCTTCCGACAATGTGTACTTCATCCGCGTTAGCCTTTGTAATGGCTTTATACCATGAGAAACCGCGGTCTTTATCTGCTATCATTTGTGCCTCATCAATCACGATAACTTCATAATGATCTTTTTCATAAAACATTTCGACCGTACTAGAGAAATGGCTTGCACCTGGAGACAGTTTCTCTTCTTCTCCTGTTTTTAGTGAGCATGGTACTCCATCAGAATTTAATGTGTCGTAGACCTCCAACGCCAATAGTCGCAGTGGAGCAAGATATAATCCGCTTTTTGCTTCTTTCATTCTTTGCAAAGCCTGGAATGTCTTTCCTGTGTTTGTTTCCCCAATATGTATGACATACCTTGTGCTTCTACCGTTCGAAGGGATATACTCCCTTCCGAAAATATCTTCTAACATCCTCTCCTCTTCTTCTTGCTTTCGGCGGATCTCTGCCAAAATCTCCTCTTCTTTTTGATTCCGATCTTTGATATCTCTTTGCAAATACTGCTCATGAATTTCTAAGTTGAAAGGTTGTTCTGCAAGATCAAGCAAATCCGTAACAAACTCATCTTGTAGTTGTTCGATAAAATCATTGACCAGTAAGTAAAAAGAGTTAGCAAGTAACTTTCTAAGTTTAGATACTGTAAATTCTTCCGTAGTCACGGTTTCGTAGTCTGTTAAAATTTCATTCGGAAGCTCATTTATTATTAGTCCGGGGAGAAAACCGAACAGATAATCCGTAATCCTTTTTTCATAGAAAAAATAATATGTCTCATATTCTAAGTATTCCTCATAATAATCAAAGCTCTGATGAACAGCTCCTGTCAGCTCACCGAAAAAATCTTTCAAAGTGTGATAGTCAGATGCATCCATAGGGCCAGACTCTTTTAACACATCTCCTCTTCTGTTGGATTCTGTTTCCTCAAACTTCGGGTTATTCTGTAAATCCTCTCTTACCTTCTTGGCAACAAAGTGTCTGACATATAAGAAGTAATTCGCTTGATTTTCTTCTACTATCTTATGAGCAGCCTGATCAACCGTAGCTGTAACATCATCTATGCGAAGTTGTATACGTTTTTCTTCCATTCTTTTTTGAAGATTTTGGCGGGCTTGAAGGTAGTGTTCTTCCCAAACGGATTGGTCCGTAAAAGGAGAATTTTGCAACCACTCTAATGCATTAAAGGATTGATATTCCCTCATTTCATTTTTGAACAGTTGGTTAATAATTTTCTTGTCTACCCCTTCTACTTCGAACCCGCGTGCACTAAGAATCTGTTTTTTCTCTTTTCTGGCGATGTCATTTGTTACTTGATTTAGCCATATATTGTACCAAATCTGTTCAACGTAGTGCCTACGATCTTCTATATATTCCGCGAACGTTGGCAGATCTTCTTTCGTTTCAAAATATTGTTGAATATCTTCTTCAATCTTATATTTTGTTCGATCTAACGATGTAGAATGTATGATGTTTAATTTATCCATGATGAAGTCTCCTTTAGTGTATGTTTAGAGACTTTAGATGTTTGGCTTAATCCATGTCTAAAAGCTCTAGTCTTATGGTTTTATATATCTTTTGATAATTCATTGGTTTTAAACAAAAATCTAATGTTTCCTGCAACATATCATAAGAATATTCCCTTGTCACCAGTTACATCTCATATTTTTAAAACAGAGTAAATTATAGGAAAAAATAGTTGTTGACAATTTTATACCACGAGCATATAATTTATCTTGAAGTTATAAATCTTGAATTAAAGATACTTTATTAAAAGGGAATTTAGGAGGAATTTTATTATGGCTAAAACAGTATGGAATGTTGACAAATCACACAGTACAGTGGACTTTTCGGTGAAGCACATGATGTTTGCGACAGTTAAAGGCGGATTTCAAGAATATGATGCAACAATTGTTGCGGATCCTACAGATTTAACAACGGCTGATATCGAGTTTACAGTAGATGTGGCAAGTATTGATACACGTAGCAGTGATCGCGATGCTCACCTTCGCTCTGCAGATTTCTTTGATGTGGATAACCATCCGAAAATGACTTTTAAAGCAACTTCCATTGAAAAAACAGACGATAATGAATACAACGTAACAGGAGACCTTACTCTTCGTGGTACGACAAAACCTGAAACTTTCTCTGTAGTATTCGAAGGAACTGGTCAAGATCCTTGGGGAAATGAAAAAGCAGGCTTTGCAGTCGAGGGAAAACTTAAGCGCAGTGACTATGGTTTAACGTGGAATGCTCCACTAGAAGCCGGTGGTGTACTTGTTGGGGATCAAATCAAGATAGCATTACAATTACAAGCAGCTAAGGGATAAATATAAAAAGGGAATTGCTTCATAATGGCAATTCCCTTTTTGTTTATTCTTGTATTTCTTCCCAGATTAAAACCGCTACTTGCAAGCAAGTTATAGAAGGTAAATCGGTGGAAAAAGAAGCGTCCATAGTCTGTTTAATATACACCCCTAATTTATCGACCGAGTCAATTTCAACAAGCGCATCTACAATTTTATCAATTTCTAACCGGTACCTATCTTCCCCTGCTCCCATTGCAAGGAGGTCCATCGGATCCCACTCATTGATATTTTTGGTGACGATTTCTTGTTTTTTCTTCCTAGATACACCAATAAAACTTTCCATCTATAACACCTGCCCTAGTTAGTTTGAAAGAGCCTCATAAAATTTGTTCGTCAATTCTATTGTGTATCTGCTTCCACCTCTGTCAATTACATCCTCAATCAACATGGCAGTCAATAATGTCGGGTCCTTCTGATCGTAAGAGACCCATAATCCATTTTCTAATCGTTCCTCTTTCTTAATCTCAGCTGTACCGGTCTTTCCTGCAATCTCACGGCCTGGAACATTTGCCACACTGGATTTCCCTTCTGTAACAGTCTTTCTTAGATTGTTCTGAAGGAGTTTTGCATTCTCAAGTGACACAATATCCTTCCATACTTCAGAAGTTTCTTCTTCCAGCAGTAATGGCTTCATCATTGATCCGTCATTTACTACTCCACCATAAATGCTTGCTAGGTGTACGATGTTCAATAAGATTTCACCTTGTCCATAAGCGGTGTGGGCCAATAGGACCTCATTGTCGAGGGATCCGGAGTTGGAAATTTGAGAATCACTTACTGGTGGATAAGAGAAAGGAAGTTCTTCTCCAATACCTAATTTCGCTAAACCTTCCTCAAATTCCTCTATTCCAATGTCAATCGCAGCTTTAGCAAAATAAATATTGTCTGAATTGTTCAATCCACTCACTAAATCTACTTTTTTATCGTCTTCATAGACCCTTGTTACTTTACTGCCCCCGATATCCCATTGCTTGTCAGGAATATCATATTGGTGGTTCGGGTCAAGTTTTCCGCTTTCGAGACCGATAATGGAAGTTAGGAGTTTCATGGTGGAACCTGGGGAATACGTACTACGAAAGCGATTTTCACTTGCGTTTATCCCTGCTTCCTTTAATTCATCCAGCCTCTTTTTCTTGCTCATTGATGTTCCCATAGTTACAGTATTCGGGTCATATGCTGGCGTACTCACAAGACTTAATACCTTTCCGGTACTTGGGTCAATCGTAGCTGCTTGCCCGGCATCATCTTTCATGACATCATACAATTTCTGTTGTATGTTCGCATCAATTGTCAATGTAATGTCTTTGCCACGTTCTGGCTCTGTTCTAGCTATTGTTTTTTCCGTGCCGTCTTCTTTTACTTGTGTTACTTCTAAGCCTTTCTTTCCTTTTAGTTCTTTTTCATACAACCCTTCAATTCCGGTGACACCTAATCTATCACCTTGTTCATACCCTTGAAAGTCTTCTAAATCCTGTGCGGTAACCTCATCTATATAGCCTACTAAATGAGCTGTTGCTTCTGCGAATGGATAAACGCGTTCAATTGATCTTCCATTTGTAACTCCTTCAATTTCTATTAGTTCTAAAACCAAATCTCTGTCGTTTTCTCGGAAGTCTTTAATAGGCATGGCATAATCAGGCTGTGCCCAGCTTAATGTATAAAGGCTTGTAATTTCTTCTTCTGACATATCGATCATATCAGCAAGCTTTGCCAAATCTCTTTCTTCATTAAACTTACCAGGAACAATTTGCAGATTCATCACTTCCTCATTAGCAGCAAGCTTGTTCCCCTTGCTGTCTAAGATTTCACCTCGAGTAGCTTCGGTGTAATCTATCACAAACTCATCTGTCAAATCATATTCTGGAAAAATAAAACTTGGCTCCCACTGTATATACCATTGTTCATTTTCTTCTTCATCTAACACTTTATTCATGACAAAATTCACTTCGTAATCTATTTTTCTTGCAAAAGTGTCATAGGTGATTTTCCCTGGAATGGTGACGGTTTCATGTTCTTCCCACTCAACTTCTTGATCTAACACTTCTATTTTTAAATTTTCCATTTCAAAAAGGTCATAAACCTCTTTGTATTTTTCTTCAAAAAGTTGCTGTGGAACGTTTTCTTTTGATTCCGACTGGAGATATTCCTCATACATACTTGAGAAATCTTGTTCCTCCCACGTGGTTATGTAGTCGTTTAATACTTCATAGGGATTGACGGGTTCTTTTGTACACCCGGCTAGTATAAACAACATGATTATCATAAATAATATCTTTTTCATTGAAGCCCCCATCCTCTCTTGTCTCTTAGTTTTAAGGATACATGAATTTCCAAATTGATTAAAGGAAAATGATTCAATCGTTTCTTGGAATATCCAGCTAAGCTTTCATGAAGACCTCAGGGAAACAGTTTCTGGTAGAGAGGGGCCCTCATAAGCGGTATGAAGACACCAGTGATGCAATTTTTGGCTAAGAGAAGTCCTCATAAGCGGTATGAAGCCCTCTGCTTCAATGATTCTAGTAAAAAGAGGTCTTCATTCCAAACTTTAAAGTTACCGCTAATACTAATCATGGTTCCCAATAACAAAACAAAACAAAACCCCTACCCAAAAAGTAGAGGTCAAAATATGACTATTGTCCAAACCAAGCATCTGCCAAAATCTGATATGATTTTAACCTTGCCTGCTGATCATACACATGAGTATTCACAATTAGTTCGTCTGCTTGTGTTTCTTCCACTATTGCTTCAAGTTTCTTCTTAACTGTTTCTGCTTTACCCGTAACGGTGTATTTCAACTGTTGTGCAACCACATGTTTCTCATACTCACTCCACAGGGAGTCCATGTCTTCCACAGGTGGCTTCAATTGGCCTGGGTTACCGCGGATTAAATTAAGGAATTGTTGCTGAATGGATGTCGCTAGGTATTCAGCTTCCTCATCACTATCAGCAGCTATTACGTTTACACCAATCATGGCATATGGTTTCTCCAAATGTTCTGATGGCTTAAAAGAACTGCGATAGATTTGAAGTGCTGGCAGGGTATAATCTGGTGAAAAATGACTGGCAAATGCAAAAGGCAGTCCTTGTTCAGCAGAAAGTTTTGCGCTGAACCCACTTGAACCGAGCAACCAAATCGGAACATCCAATCCTTCTCCAGGTACCGCTTTTACTCTAGTAGTCCCATCTGGATGAAAATAGGAGCGTAATTCCGCTAACTGATTAGGGAAATCCTCTCCCCCTGTTCTGCGTTCGCGTCTAAGTGCCGCCGCAGTCAGTTGGTCACTTCCTGGTGCCCGGCCGAGCCCAAGGTCGATTCTACCTGGATATAAGGATTCCAACGTTCCAAACTGTTCTGCAATGACAAGCGGGGCATGATTAGGTAGCATAATGCCGCCGGACCCAACTCTTATGGACTTTGTTGCCCCTGCTATATGCCCGATCACGACAGATGTTGCAGAACTTGCGATTCCTCTCATATTATGGTGTTCAGCAAGCCAATAGCGGGTAAAACCTAAACTTTCCACATGTCTTGCAAGTTCTACACTATTTTTAAAAGATGTCTGAGCATTACTTCCTTCTACAATTGGGGCTAGATCCAAGACGGATAATGGTATCTGGTTATTTCGTACGGTCATCATTTATTCTCCTTTCTTACTTTGGAGCCTTCTCGAACTCTTCTTTTATTTTCACTAGAAGCTCTTGATTGGTTAAAAGTTCATATGCGGTTGTTGCCATTGCTTTTGCTCCAAGGATCATTGCCTCTTTTCCTTGCTCGCTCAATGCTGCATCACGGAATTCAGTGGTATGGCAGCTATACATCTCATTGCAGATTTTTATATAAGGGTGAATGGAAGGGACTACTAAACTTACATTTCCCATATCCAATGATCCAGATCCGTCTCTGTTCTCAACAATCTCTCCGGAGTCCACTCCAAGAGAAACCAGTTGTTCTGTAAAGATATCTGAAAGTGTTTCATTGGTCACCATGTTATCGTAGGATAGTTCATAATTGGACATTTTCATGGTGGCCCCCGTCATCATCGCTGCGCCTTCTGCTATAGATTTCACTTTTTCTACCAATTCATTCACATAACTGCGTGTTTTAGCACGCACGTAAAATTGAGCAACGGCATAATCAGGCACCACGTTTGCTGCTTTTCCACCTTCAGGAATGATTCCATGAATACGTGTATCGCTGGTAACGTGTTGTCTTAGTGCATTTATACCGTTAAAAGTCTGAATCACAGCATCTAAAGCATTAATCCCTTTTTCAGGGTTCGCGGCTGCATGGGCAGGTTTCCCGAAGAATTCGAATTGGATTGCATCCATCGCAAGCGAAGACCCGCTCTTCACATAGGAATGAAGTGGATGAACCATCATAGCTACATCCAATTTATCAAAGACACCTTGCTCAGCCATTGTCACCTTGCCGCCTTTGGTCTCTTCTGCAGGAGTCCCATAGACAATCACTTTGCCGCCAGTCTCTTTTATTACTTTACTTGTGGCAATACCGGCTGCGATACCCATTGTGCCTATTAAATTATGACCGCAAGCATGTCCAATCTCAGGTAGGGCGTCATATTCACACATAAACCCGATGGTTGGACCTGGTCTCCCACTGTCAAATACAGCTTCAAAAGCCGTTGCTAGCCCACAAGTACCTAATTCAACGTCAAAGCCGTGTTCAGAAAGTTTATCTGAGAGGACTTTTGCTGATTTGAATTCCTCATGTCCAAGTTCAGGGTTTTCCCCTATATATGTACTAATCTCAAAGAAATCATTTTCATGTGAATCAAGGAAATCTATTAGGATTTGCTTCATCTATTAATCCCCTTTGCCCAATTTATTTAGTGAATGGAAATATAGTAACACGAAGTTTATTCAAATAATAATATTTTGCCTCATGATAAATAAGGGAGCTCCCAACTTATTGGAAGCTCCCTCAGCATTATACTCTTCTCATTTGGAAGACATCTATTCCATTTTTCCATAGTGTCTGTAGTAGTGCCACTTTTGGAGACAGTTCCGGATTTGTTGGCTTTCCTTTTCCTATTCGCTCTAACTGATTGCTGTACCATGTCAATTCTAGCATGGCGGTTTGATCCACTAGTTTTATTCCTGTCTTTCTAGGCGCTAATTCAATTGATTCCCTTTTTCCTAGCAGAAGTTCTTTAGGAAGATAAGGATAGACGGCCATCGGGCGAGCTAATCCCACCATCGATGTTGCCCCTTCAAGAATTGCTTCCTTCATTCCACTTAATGTCCTGAATCCTCCGGTGACAACAAGCGGTGCTTTTGAAACCTTCTTAGCTTCTGAGGCGAATTCAAGAAAGTACGCTTCCCTTTTCTTGGTACTTTCTTTTACATTTACACCTGTCATTTGCGGGCTTTCATAGGAACCACCTGAAACTTCAATCAAGTCTATTCCCAGTTGATCTAATGTCTGGATAACCTGTAATGCTTCATCCTCTGTAAATCCTGCCTTCATAAAGTCTGCAGAATTAAGTTTCACTCCAATCGGGAAAGAGTCACCAACTTCTTTTCGAACCGTTTTATAGATTTCCAACAGAAATCTCATTCGGTTTTCAAGTGAACCTCCCCACTGGTCTGTTCTTTTATTATGTCGTGGTGATAAAAACTGACTGATGAGATAACCATGTGCACCATGAAGCTGAACACCGGTAAATCCAGCTTTCTTGGCAATTTTAGCAGAGTTGGCAAATCGTTGGATGATGTCAAAGATTTCTTCTTCTTGCAGCTCTCTTGCTATGGGAAAGTAACGCTGGAGTTTCGGGTCAAACTCCACTTTGGACGGAGCAACCGCTTCTTTTACGATTCCTTTAAAAACTTGTTTGCCTGGATGATTGATTTGCATCCAAAGGTGAGTGCCGTTCTTTGTTCCTGCATTCGCCCAACTCTTCAATAAATCTAAATCTTTTTCATTTTCCACGACGACATTTCGAGGTTCCCCAAGCGCACGTTTATCGACCATGACATTGCCTGTCACAACGATACCTGCTTCACTCTCTGCCCAAGTCTCATAAAGACGAACCAGTTTTTTTGTCGGTTTATTGTGTTCGTCAGCCATCCCTTCGCTCATCGCTGCTTTAAAAAATCTGTTTTTTATATTAACCCCATTTGGGAGCAACAGTATGTCGTGTAATTCAGCCATAATCTAACCTCCCCCTACGCTTGTCCTTACAAGGATATGAAAAAATGGTTGGAAGAACACTCCAACCATTCGTTTATTAGTATCTTAACGCACCTGCACCTGCGATAATCAAAATAATGAAAAGCACTACAATCAGCGCAAATCCTCCACCATAATTTCCACCTGACATACAATTCCCTCCTTCACGTAGACTACAATACAATTTATGCATGATACTAGTCCTACGTATAGGCTAAGGAGTATTTTTTAGGCAGGAAATGTGTTGTTAGAGATTTATGCCCAATTGCCTTGGCGGAACAACGGTACTCGTTCCCCATCGTGTGTGATCCCGTCAATATCCATGTCGCTTGATCCGATCATGAAATCAACATGGGTAATACTTGAATTTGCCCCTGCTGCTTCAAGGTCTTCTTCTGACATCTGTTTGCCGCCTTCAAGGGCAAAGGAATAGGCATTTCCTATCGCTAAATGGTGTGATGCATTTTCATCAAATAACGTGTTATAGAAAATAAGATTGGTATTTGAAATTGGTGAGTCATGTGGGACAAGTGCTACTTCTCCCAAATATTGTGAACCCTCATCTGTTTCAATTAATTTCTGTAGCGTTTCATTTCCTTCCTCTGCTTCAAATGAAACAATTTTTCCGTTTTCAAACGTAATAGAAAAATTATCAATCATATTTCCGCCGTAGTTCAATGGCTTGGAGCTTCTCACCGTTCCATTAACTCCTGTTTTAAGTGGTGTGGTGAAAACTTCCTCTGTTGGCATGTTGGCAATAAAGGCAACGCCATTTTCGTTAATGCTTTCCGGTCCAATCCAAACATGCTTTTCAGCTAACTCAATCGTTAGGTCTGTACCTTCAGCTTTATAATGAAGGGATTTAAACTTTTTATTGTTTAAGAAATCCACTTTCTCACTAAGTTTCTCCTTGTGGTCCATCCAAGCTTGAACTGGATCCTCAAGATTTGCTCTTGTTGCATGGAAAATAGCTTCCCATAACTTTTCTTCCTGCTCTTGTTCTGATAGTTCAGGGAATACTTTTGCTGACCAGCCTTTAGATGGCACAGCCACAATAGACCAGCTGATTTTATCAGCCATAACCATATTACGATAGGCTTTGGTTGCTTCCCCTGCTGCTTTTTGTAAGTTTGCGATTTTTGAAGCATCTACACCTTTTAGCAGATCTGGGTTTACGGATGTAATAGCAAGCATTGCTGCTCCTTCTCCGAATGCCTTCTCTAGCATTTCCGCTCTCCAGCCAGGGAAATATTCAAAGGACTCGTCTGGAGCTTTATCGTAACGGATTCTTGTTACTTGTTCATCGGACCATTCAATCTGAACAAGTTTTGCTCCTGCTTCATATGCTTTTTTTGTAACAAGCCTAACGAAAGGTGCTGTAGCAATGTCAGCGTTTACAATTAGTGTTTGGCCTTTTTGTATATTTACTCCGACTTTTACTGCAAGTTCAGCGTATTTTTCCATGGTTGTTTGAAGATTGCTCATTATGTATACCCCCTAAGATTTTTCCTTTGTTCCCAAAAAATATCATGTTCCCTAGGATTTGTCTAGTTTTCTAACGCAAAAAGGCAGGAACCATAGTTGGTCCTGCCTAAAGGTTGCATTTACTGTTGATCTCCGTTCCAGGTGCTTCGCTTGCCTGCGGGCGGTCCGGGAGCCTCCTCACTTCGTTGGAGGCCACTGCAAAACCTAGTAACCTATCTTTTGGATAATTTATAGCTGATGATTGAAGCAATAGGCGAAGACTCCTACGGGGGAGTAGCGACAATGTTGAGACCCCGCAGGGCGTAGCCCGAGGAGGCTCAAGGTCGCCCCGTGGAAAGCGAAGCCGTTTGCGGAAATCAACAGCGGTGTCTTAAAAAAATCTAACATCAAAGACTTTTTCAGTGGCCACCTTCGTTGCGGAGTCTCCCCTGTCCCTTCCTCCCGAGGGCGTCTTTGCACCTTGCACTACGAACAACATGGTATTTGGTTACCATACTTTTACTTATTTAAAACCTCATTTACTCTCGGGAGGTTTGAGCTGAATAGTTTCATGCCGTGTTTGAATGCGGCTAGACCATAGAGCATGCTGCTCCAGTCGATTAGGGTTACTTTTGTTGGGTACCAGCGGTTTGGTTGCTCAAGATGCCACCAGGAAATGCGGTGTAGTCCAAATTTGTAAGCCGCTTTGTATTTTTCTTCGTCCTCTTTATCCTCTGGATTAGAATACACATCATACGGGATGTGCAGAGAATATTGTGCGTACAGGTCATAGATTCCTGCAGGATACACAGGCAGATAGCCCCCAATAATGTAGGATGAGGCAATATTGTGTGGAGCATCTTTAATTCTGTCCGCATGATAGCCATCGAATAGCCCGTCATTTGGGCCTGCACCATAGCCCCATATATAAGATGGTACATCCTCGAGCTCTTTCCATTTCATTCTGTCAGCAAGACAAGCATTCTTATAGTATTCCAGATAAGTTTTACTTTCTGCATATTCCGGTACTAGATAATAAGGAAACTGTTGAACGAAGGATGATAAAAATGCACCGGGATGATCGTTTAGAATGGCTAGCCCACGGAACTCTTCTTGGGGAAGTTCCTTGATATTATCTTCTGCAAAATTGTTCAACCAAAGTGCCTGGATGTTTTCATTATTAGGTTTCCCTAATAGAGCAAGGTAAGAGACCATTACATATTCATTATAGGCCGGTAGAGGAGCAATCCCTTCCCCGTCTTTAGCTATCATATTAATGACACCTTTATCTTTATCTGCAACCACGATACTCCAATCAATAGAGTAAAGAAGTTTTTCAGCCATCTCCAATATCCTTGGCTCTTTTTTTGTGAAATGGTTTCCTGCAAAAAGTGCACCCGTTAGGAGAAGGGTCGTATCGATTGTAGAATACTCGGAATTCAGGTTTTCTCCTGTTTCCATATCTACAAAGTGTGCAAAGAAACCAGATTTATCATCTCTGGCAACCTGGCATCCCTCTATTTCCCCAGACACCCCTTGCAAGGTAATTAATGCTTTAGTAGCCGCATTATCATCCCACCCTTCTAGATCAGCGATAGCAAGACTGATCAAACCGACACCAGTGGCAGCTATGGAGGAGCGAAAATCAGGATTTGCTCCAAGGGTCATATAACCATCTGCATATAAACCTGTTCGTGGATTTCGTGAAGCTTCAAAAAGTCCGTAGGAATCATGAAATTGACGATCAAAAAACTTTTTCACTTTAGTTGGTAGATTTTTATATTCGTTGGTTGGCATTTCTTTTGCCCCTTTCATCCAATAAATTGGAATGACATTGTATATTTCATGCTTTTGTATTTTTTATTCAATCAAATTCTTTGCTGAAAATGATATAATAATCATACAAAATATATCCTTATGTGAAAATAGACAAAACTATACTAATTGGATAATTCATCGATTTTATTAGAATGGAGGGAGTATGATGCCCACTATTCATGGGGTTTTCTACGATATTTCGCCACATTGGGACGTGGAAAAAGCAAAGGGTCTAGACACGCTTGTTTATGTTACAGAAGGAAAAGTTCATTACCAGGTAGAAGGTCAGCTTATGGAATTGACGAAAGGGGATCTTTTGTTTATCCCTTCAACGTACACGAGGTCTTGGAAAAACGATATCGTCGTGGGACATCGTAAATATACCGTCGTTTTTGAGAACAACGAGAGAACCTATCAACATTTTGTGGAAAATGAGATTGTTTCATTTAAACCACGTAAGTCTGCTTATTATGAACAACGGCTGACTTTTTTAAATGAGCAGTGGCTTAGTAAGAGGGTTTTTCATGAGGAATTGTCTCAGAATATCTTATTGGAGCTTCTGATCATGATTGCTCAGGAGAAAGCAGAATGGCATACTTCTCCTGTAAAAGAAACATCTGTCCGTGACATGCAGGAATATATTCTACAGCATTATCGCCGAAATATTACAATAGAGGAATTGGCAGTTTTAATTGGGGTGACACCGAATTATGTTACCGTGTTGTTTAAAGAGGTATTAGGGATCACCCCTATTCAGTATCTTCATCAAACTCGCATCAATAATGCTTGGAATTTAATTAGTACAACGAAGATGACGATTAAGGAGATTGCGGAGCATTTAGGTTATTGCGATCAGTCGTATTTTAACAGGATGTTTAAAAAGTGGATGGGGATCCCGCCTTCACAAGTTAAGAAGACTTAAATAAACAACATTGACTGTTGATCTCCGTTCCAGTTGCTTCGCTTTCCGCGGGCGGTCCGGGAGCCTCCTCTGGCTTCGCCTTCCGGGGTCTCCCATGTCCCTTCCTCCCGCATTAGTCTTCGCTCCTTTCACTACAATCAATAAGGGTTCTACATTTATTATAATCTATGCTTTTTCGGTGGTCGTTTTCGTTTCTGATTTGACTGCTTCACGGAAGGCTGCTTGAAACTTGCTTGTATATAAGCCTGGCTTTGCTTGTGAAAACGTGACACCGTCGATTTTGATGATAGGCATGACTTCGCTGGTTGTCGATGTGAGGAATACTTCATCTGCCTCCATCAGTTCCTCTTTATTGAAGGGTTGAATTTTATAGTCCCAACTATTCGCATCCATGATTTCTAACAGTTTCGTTCTCGTAATCCCGTTCAAGATCAAGTTATTGGCTGGATGGGTCCGGAGAATTCCGTCTTTAACAATGAAAATATTAGAAGATGAACCTTCTGTTACAATCCCGTCTCTAATAAGAATTGACTCAAATGCACCCGCCTCGCTTGCTTTTTGCTTGACCATAATATTGTAGAGTAGGTTGAGGCTTTTAATATCACATCGAAGCCATCGCAAGTCTTCTGCCGTTATGGCTTCCACTCCATTTGTTTGCGCAACTTGTACACTTTTATAAGGAAGAGGATAGGCAACAAGTTGGGGAGTTAGTGTTTGATCATATTGGTGTGACCGGTTAGAGACTCCTCTTGAAATTTGAAGGTAAAGTCCTCCCTTTTTCATGTTATTAGCTTTAATAAGGTCAAGCAATCTGTTACAAAGTTGTTCAGGTTGTTCATTTAGGTGAATGCCTATTTCCTTCGCACTTCTATATAACCTTGCGATATGCTCTTTAAGTGTAAAAGGAACTCCGTCATAGATGTTGACAACCTCATACACCCCATCGCCAAATTGATACCCTCTGTCTTCAATATCCACTTTTGCTTTATTTCTTTCCATAATCTCATCATTCAGCAATACTTTCATTTTTCAGCACCTCCGACTGTGTTATTTATTCAAAATAAGTACAACAGGGCAATGGTCGCTTCCCATAATATCAGAGTGTATTTCAGCGTCCTTCAATGAACCCTTTAAGTTATCGGAAACGATGAAATAATCAATACGCCAACCGATATTCCTCTCACGGACCTTATTCATATACGACCACCATGTGTATTTGTCTGTCAGTTCAGGATAAAAGTGGCGGAATGTATCTGAAAAACCTTCACCTAGTAATCTGGTCATCTTGCCTCTTTCTTCTTCTGTAAAGCCAGAATTATTGCGGTTAGATTTAGGGTTTTTCAAGTCGATTTCCGCGTGTGCAACGTTGAGATCGCCGCAAACAATAACGGACTTCTGCTGATCCAGCATTTTTATGTAAGCTAAGAAACGGTCCTCCCAATCCAGTCTGAACGGGAGTCTGGCCAAATCTCGCTGAGAATTTGGAGTGTACACATTTACTAAGAAAAAATCCTCATACTCGAGTGTGAGAATCCTTCCTTCAGGTTCACACTCTTCTGCCTTTTTCTCATCCAGCCCATAGCGCACTTGCAGTGGTTTCATTTTAGTGAAAACAGCCGTACCTGAATATCCTTTTTTGATTGCATAGTTCCAATATTGATAATATCCTGGAGTATCTAAATCGATTTGTCCCTCTTGAAGCTTTGTTTCTTGAATGCAGAAAATGTCCGCATCCATGTCGTTAAAATAATCCATAAATCCTTTTTTAACACAAGCTCTTATTCCATTCACATTCCACGATACAAGTTTCATAGTTGCATATAATTCCCTTCTAAACTATTACTATATTTAGCCCAGTATAACAAAAAGAACCGCTTTTCAAAAAGAAAAGCGATTCCAAGCATGGTCCCTACACTTGAAAAAGATGAAATTTTAATCCGTATGGGTCACTAACCATCACACTCTTCTCACTAAACTCCTTAGTAATGATGCAGTTATTTGCGATTAAGACTTTCTTAACATCTTCAATATTATCAACAGCGAATTCGAAAAATACGGATGGATTATTACCCTGATTATGATTCTCTAAATATAAATTCGTGCCATTCATAGTAAATAGAGTTTCAGAAGCTGTGCTTTTTTCAGGTTTCATCCCTAGGATTTGGTGATAAAACTCAATAGCATTCTCATAGTTTTTCACTTGTATAGCTATGTTATTGGTCAACTGATAAGGTGAACGGTCATTGATTTTCTTACTTGGTTTATAATCTTCATAGCCAGAAGGAAGTAGATCGAATAATGGCCATACCGAACAAAAATCATCTCCTGGTCCGAAAAAGGAACTTGCATGACGGTATATAACACCATTATCATCTTTTGAAAAGACCGTCACCCCCGGGTAAAACCCTTCATTTACAACAAACCCCATATCTTCTTTGAATGATGTTCCTTTGGTGGAGACAACTGGGAAATTCCATCTTCTTTCAGCTACATAGTTTTCTTGCACTTCAGGTTCATCTGGAGTCGACACGACAAATGCTGTCTTTCTGCGAATATGGTGGAACACACTATTAAATCCATCTGCCCACATCGTGCAATAGGAACAATTTTTCCCCATATTGTGCACCACGAATAACTCATCTTTATCTTCAAACAACTCTGACAAGCTTACCTTTTCGTTTTGAAAAGACGAGAAGATATAATTATCGACTTTTTCTTTTTCAATGTTGCGTTTCATTTCTGCCAACTGCTTTTTCTTATCAAGAATTTCCTTCTCGAGCTGTTGAATTTCTGTTAATATTTCCGTTTGGTTCAATACGGCCACTCCTTTTTAAAATAGAAGAAATTTGTCAATAACATACACTGTTCTTTACCTTGTGAATCATATAAGATGTTAATAACATTATGTTTGGTCGGGAGGGATGGAATGTATATACTAAGAATAGTATCGATGTTTACTATTTTTATAGTGACTGCCCTTTTTAATCTTAATCATTCCACTCCCAATAGTATTCTAGCTATTTATGAGAAATCCTTTTATTTCGAGCTGGAGAATGCCTCTTTGGTTGAAAATCCCGATGACGAGGGCATTACTGGAATAGTATCTAACGGTAATTTTTTTACAAACATCTTCATCTCCCACATTGCTGAACAACCAGGTACCAAAATAAAATTTCACCTTGTGACAGTTTTCTACCAGGGGAGTTATATTTAATGCATCATGATCTGCCTCATTCTTATTAAAAAATAATGAAGGAGGAATGTGATCATGTTATGGGTTCGCATCATAGCTATCAGCTTTTTTTCGTTTACTTCTTTAAGTCTCTTACTATTTCAAGGGATTGAATTTGTAAAGGCATTTAGCGACTTTTTTCACCACAGATAATGAATAGAAATGGCCGGGTTCCAGTGGGACTCGGTTTTTTGTGTAAAATAAATTAAATTTTCTTAAAACACAAAATATTTAAGGTGTACCTTCATATAATAATACAACTACTACTTACCCAAATTTCATGTAAAGGAGAGATGTTTATGAGAGAAGCTCCTAATTATGGAGAATTTTATCCAAAGTCTTTGGTTCCGATTAATAAGGATGATCTTGTAATTTTTCTGGAAAAAGTAACGGACTTTGAGTGCTGTGACAATTATAGCCATTGGTTGATTGCCCTTGAAGGCAGAGCAATGGGCACAGGAGAAGATTATTACCACTGGCAAGTAGTTGTATTCCCGGCAGAAATCGGTGGAGGTTTTGACTATAAGCATCCCCTGTATGTTTCCTCTTTCTTCTTATCCATTGATGAGGCAATTGATTACACTTCAGAAGTAGAACGGATTGCAAGCGATGGGCAGCTATATACAATAGCCGGGTAAAGAAAAAAGTGTAAAAAAAGAAAAACGCCATGTTTTTCTTTTTGCAAACGTTTGTGAAAGAATATACATATGCTCTGTCACTAGGTTCCCTCTTTAAAAACCCACTTTAGTATGAACAAAATCGCTTACGCGGGGTAAAACTCCCCACAATATCATAATTTTCTCATAGCTTTGAAAAATTGACCTTGACCGTTCTTCCCTTTGCGCTCACATTTGACTATTTCAATAAAACCCCTTGTCAGCAAGGGCTTCATATTGCCGATGAGGACCTCACTCCTCCTAATTTCTCGTCACTGATGTCTTCATAACACCGATGAGGACTTGTCTCCTCCTGTTTTTTCGTCACTGATGTCTTCATAACCCCAATGAGGACTTCTCTCCTCCTGATTTTTCGTTATTGATGTCTTCATAACCCCGATGAGGACTTGTCTCCTCCTGTTTTCTCGTTACTGATGTCTTCATACCCCCATGAGGACTGCTCTTTTCCCATTTCCTTGACACCACCGAGGTGTTCATTCCGCCGTCAAGAATTACTCTGAAGACTATCATCAATTTAATTATTTTTAATCTCCTAAAGAACAAAAAAAGCCCACCGCTAATGCGATAGACTCTTATGCTAAACGGAACACAATTCCATGACCGCCTTTTGGGTACTCCCATTTGATATTTTGATGGGGACAACCAATTCTGCAGCTTCCACATTCATGGCAACCCTCGTACCCGACATGCATCCGAATATTTTCCCATTTGTAAATCTCTGCTGGACAAAAGATTGTACAGATTTTATCGGGGCATTTTGTTAAACAGATATCTTCATCCATGACGGTCAAATGTGATTTGGTATCAGCATTAAAGCGAACCAGGTATTGTTTTTCTTCGATAGTCTGACCCTTTTTCTGTTCACTCATTACTTCATCACCTTCCATGCCCGGTATGCATCACGGGCTAGTTTGAGTTTCTCTTTTGGTGAGCCAAGGTCCTTCCAGATCTTTTTCTGCTTTTCCCACTTGGACTTACCATCAACTGTAAACATCTGGCTGGCTGCTCTGTTTACCATTGGGATGTACTGATCAAAGTATTGTGGAAACTTATTAAAGTGATGAGTGGAATCCTTGTACTTTTTCATATCCTGACCAACAAAGCTCTTCATTAAATTAACGCGATACTGATCCAGTGTCCGTTCGGAGAAATCCCCTACAGACATGGCTTCAAGAATAGTGGATGCCGCCAATCTACCTGAAGTCATGGCAAGGTTCGATCCTTCGCGGTGGATGGCATTCACGAGCTGTGCCGCGTCCCCTACCACTAATACCCCGTCTGCCACGATACGCCCCATTGATTTCAAGCCACCCTCAGGAATTAGATGAGCCAGGTATTCAACTGGCTCCCCCCCAGCAAGATACGGTCGTACCATAGGATGTGTCTTCACATACTCCAACAGTTCATATGGTCTTATTTTATGCTCGATTAATCCGGATAGAAGTGTTCCGACCCCGATACTTAAAGTATCTTTATTTGTATACAGGAATCCTGTTCCTAGTATCCCTTTCGTGGCATCTCCCAAAAGCTCAATAGTACAGCCCTGGTTCTTTTCGAGGTTGAAACGATCCTCAATCACCTTACTGTCTAGCTTGATAATTTCCATTGTGGCAAGAGCCACTTCATCAGGGCGATATTCCTTGTGGAAACCAAGCGATTTACCTAGCAAGGAATTCACACCATCTGCAAGGACCACTACATCTGCAAAGACTTCCCCGTCAGGACGATCTGTCCTTACCCCCACGACTTTTCCGTTTTCCACAATACACTCCAAGACTACCGTTTCATTGACAAGTAATGCCCCCTGTTCCACTGCTTTTCCGGCAAACCATTGATCAAACTTCGCCCTTAAGACGGTGAAATTATTATAAGGTTCCTGTGCCCACTCCAGGCCTTTGTAACCAAATGTAACGGCGGATTCCTTGTCCATCATCATAAAACGCTGCTCGACAATGGGCCTTTCTAGCGGGGCTTCTTTATGAAAATCAGGAATAATATCCTCCATCATCTTTCTGTATAGCACTCCGCCCATTACATTTTTAGATCCTGGGTATTCCCCTCTTTCCAAAAGAAGAACATTCGCACCGCCTTTAGCAAGTTCATATGCACAAGAGATACCCGCAGGGCCTGCACCAACCACAATACAATCGAACTTTTCAGGCATTAAACCTCTACCTCCTCTCCATGTAAAGCTTTATGGAATTCCTTTACAAGCAACGGGACGATTTCAAATGCATCCCCGACGATCCCATAATGGCAGGAATTAAAAATGGCCGCATCAGGGTCTTTATTAATGGCGATAATCAATCCTGAGTTCTTCATTCCCACAATATGCTGGATCGCTCCGGAGATACCGATGGCAAAATAAATCTTTGGTGTTACCGTGACCCCAGTCTGGCCGACCTGATGATGGTGCTCGATCCAGCCTGCTTCGACTACATCCCGGCTTGCCCCAACCACTCCTCCTAGCGTTTTTGCAAGTTGATGGACAAGTTCAAATCCTTGTTCACTTCCAAGACCTTTTCCGCCAGCGACGACAATATCCGCTTCATCGATTCTTATCTTTTTGGTGGTTTCCCTGACAATCTTTAATACTTTTGTACGCATATCGTCTTCTTTGATATCAATTTGCTCTGCAATTAACTGACCTGTACGACCCTTCTCAGGTTGGAGCGCTTTCATCACTTTTGGACGGACCGTAGCCATTTGCGGACGGTACTTTTTACAAAGGATGGTCGCCATTATATTCCCCCCGAATGCCGGGCGACTTGCCAAAAGTAATCCTGTATCCTCTTCTACATCCAGTTCGGTTGTGTCTGCAGTTAAGCCAGTTGGAAGATCCGTCGCTACCGCACTAGCAAGGTCTTTACCAGTGGAAGTGGCCCCGTACAAAATGATTTCCGGCTTGTACTTTTCACTGCAATGGAGTAGTGCTTTCATAAAAGATTCCGTACGATACAATTGGAAAATCGGTTGGTCATATACATAAACCTTATCTGCTCCATATTCAAAAACTGTATCTGAAAGCCCTGTGACATTTTCACCAATGATAATTCCAGCAAGCTCCACTCCACGTTTGTCTGCAAGCGTTCGACCGGCCCCAAGCAGTTCCAAGGAAACCGGTGCGATCTTCCCTTCATTTTCTTCAATGAAAACCCAGACCCCGCTATAATCCTCAAAACTCACTTCGATCCCCTCATTTCTGCAAACAACTCTTTCTTTTCCAACACCACAGAAAGTAGCTTTTGTACCTGTTCATCCGGGTTGCCCTCAAGTAGCTTTCCACCTTCTGGTTTAGGAGGCGCCCAAACTTTTGCAACAATGGTTGGTGAGCCCTTTAACCCTAGCTGTTTTCGGTCAATATCCTCCAGGTCATTGACCGACCAAATAACAGGTTGATATCGGGCAGCCTTTAGCATGTTAGGAAAAGAAGAATAAGGAACCTCGTTAATCTCTTTTTCTACCGAAAGCAGACAAGGCAATGTGGTCTGCACGATTTCATACCCATCTTCAAGTTTCCTGTGAACCACCATATAGCCATCCTCTTTTTGAATCTCGACGACTTTATTGACAGAAGTCAATGGTGGTATATCAAGACGCCGGGCAATGCCGGGCCCTACTTGTCCTGTATCTCCGTCAATGGTCATTTTCCCACAAATAATCAAATCGACCTGCTTGATTTCGCTGATCTTATTGATTGCCTTTGTCAATGCATAACTGGTTGCTAAGGTGTCCGCTCCGGCAAAAGCCCTGTCGGAAATCATATATCCCTCGTCGGCCCCAATCTCGATGCATTTCCGAATGGCTTTAACCGCTGGTGGTGGCCCCATCGTGACAACTGATACGGTTCCTCCATATTTATTTTTCAGGCGTACAGCCTCTTCTACCGCATGGGCATCATAAGGATTCAATATCGCCGGTGCACTGGCTCGGTCCATCGTATTCGTTTTCGGATTCATCTTAATTACTTTTGTATCCGGTACTTGCTTTATACAGGCAACAATGTGAAGCAAATCTTTTCCCTCCTGCCCATTATCTATTTGTCTATTTGACATGATGATTAGTAATGAATATTCGTCCCACTACTATTACTATATAAAGTTAATTAAGAGAAAATACCGATTTTTATAGATTTGTTGACAAGCTGGGAAAAAGAAAAAACATTACTCCTAATGTTTGGGGAGTAATGTTTTAGTTATTTTCAAGGTTAAATTCTATATTGAGATAAAAACTTCAGAAACTCCTTTTGCAACGAATGCTCATATTTCATCAGTGCGTACGTCTTTGCATCGGGTAAAATTATCGATCGGCAATCAACTTCGAGTAGCCTTCCTTCTAAAATTTCACGCCTCACCGTCGATTCAGGTAAAATAGATGCCCCAAGTCCTTCAATAATAAATCTCTTAGTAATATGCGTCTGGGACACCTTCATCATTTTTGTATATGGATACTTTGACTTTATCTTCTGACATAAATCGTCCCAATACCCAGGGTGATTGTGCGTCAATAATGTATGTTGGCGAAAGATATCCTCTTCGTCGAGTGGTGATCCAGTCTCCAAATCAAAGCCATCGTGAGGAACAACCAAAACCAAGGGATCTTCATATAAGGAATGGCATTTCAAATCCGTTTTTCTGTTAGGCAGACATGATAAACCGATATCCACTTCTTCGTGTTCCACTGCCTGTTCAATTTTGATAGATTCAATAATTTTTACGGAAATTCCTATGTTCGAATGGGATTGGATGAACTGTTTTAGCACAAAAGGCAAAATGGTATCCGCGATCAATGGAGAGATTCCGATGGTGAGTTGTGATGTGAACCCCTGTTGAATAGACTGCAACTCCGAGATTCCCTCTTCATGAAAATCTAGTAACGTTTTTACATGTTTTAAGTAACTTCTCCCCGCCTCGGTCAACATCACTTTTCTTCCCTCTCGAACAAACAAATCCGCCCCTACTTCCTTTTCTAATTGCTTGATATGTACAGTCACCGTGGGTTGTGAGATATACAATAGTTCAGATGCTTTTCTGAAATTCCCATGTTCTGCAGCGATTACAAATGTTTTGAGCCAATTAAGTTCCACCTATTCACACCTCTTATTATTAATATTAATCAATTACTTTAATAATATTTAATATTCTTAATCACTATAATTTTATAAAATATAAGTAATAAAAGAAAGGGTGATGAAGAGTGAATGTACAAAGAGGGTTAAAAGGTGTCATTGCAGCTGAAACAAGTATTGCAGAAGTGGATGGTTCCAATGGTCGTTTGATTTATCGGGGATATGAAATAAGGGATATTGCAACTGGAAAATCCTTCGAAGAAATTGCTCATCTATTATGGTTTGGTGAGCTGCCTTCTGGCGAACAGTTTGAAAAATTCAAATCTACCTTTGCTTCATATAGGAACCTCTCCCCAACGTTGGAAAAAGTATTATCTGTTCTTCCTGAGGATATGGATATGATGAGTGTGGTGAGAACCGTGATTTCTAGTGCCGGGAACCAATCTATGTCTTGGAAACCTACTATTGAGGAAGCGATGAAATTGACAGCGGTTGTACCTACCATTATTGCTTATCGAAAGAGAATACTTGAGGGGAAAGACCTAATTACTCCTTGCATGGGGTATAGTCATGTGGAAAATTATTTATATATGCTAAATGGAAGGCCGGCAAGCCCTGAGCACATCCGCGCTTTGGAAACCTACATGATAATGACGATGGAACACGGTATGAATGCATCTACCTTCTCTGCAAGAGTAACCGCTTCGACCGAATCGGATATAGTATCTGCGGTAACTTCCGCTATCGGTACGATGAAAGGACCTCTTCATGGTGGAGCTCCTTCTGCGGTAATCGTATTGTTGAATGAGTTAAGTGAAGTGGAGGACAAGAAAAGCTATTTAAGAGATAAAATTATTGCAGGAGAAAAGCTGATGGGCTTTGGTCATCGAGTATATAAAACGCATGATCCCCGTTCGTTAGCGCTGAAAGAAACGTTGTCAGGGCTAGTAGGAAAAGATAGATGGTTGGACTTGGCATTAGAGGTAGAGAGTGCAGCTATAGATGTGTTGGAAGAACTTAAACCCGGTAGAGGATTGTATACGAATGTCGAGTTTTATGCTGCTGCCATTATGAAAGCAATTAATATGGATTCTTCCCTTTTTACGCCGACTTTTACAGCTAGCCGAATGGTCGGTTGGTCTGCGCATGTATTGGAGCAGGCTGAGGATAATGTGATTTATCGGCCGTTGTCGAGGTATGTGGGGAAATAGTGGGTTTATGTTGGAAGGCGCCTTTTAAATAAGGTGCTTTTTAGTGGTGAATTTTGTTCGGTCATATATGGGAAAGGCATCGGTCAGCTCTCCTAAAACTTTGGACATAATCCGGAAGCTGCATAATTTTAGTGCACCTTTAGCAGTGAATTTGCAAAAAACTAAAGAAATTAGTGCATTTTTGGGGTGGTTAAAAATGTTCGGACAGATTTAACTTAAGTTCGGACAGATTCATGCTGTTTGGGAGGAGGTTTCGGACAATTGGGGGTGGACGTCCGGACAAAAATTTGAGATGTTTGGTCATTTGAAAAATTGGTTCGGTCAACTTTCGGCAAACTTTGGTCAAAAACCCAAATTCTTCGGTCAATTACGCGAATTCTTCGGACAAATTAGTGAAATCTTCGGACATTTCAACTTCTCCTATATATGAATGGTTATCTAAAACATCTAACACTTTTTCAGTCAAAGCATTTGTTTACATAATAATATTATAATCCTCTAAAAACAACAATGAAGACGTCACCTGCCGTAAATTCAGCTTTAAAATGTCTTCATTGGCCCTATGAAGACACTATCGAGAAAAAATCTAGCTCTAAAGTGTCTTCATCCCCCATATGAAGACACTATCCACCCAAAAACCATTATTGAAGTGTCTTCATCCTGTCAAATTAGTAGATTGCCCGTCTCTTCCCCACAAAAAACCAGAACCCCATTAAATAGGGTTCTGGCTACTCCAAGCATAAATATTAATACTGGTTTAAATACGTGAAAAGTGGGTCGTGAAACCTGTCCCCTAAACCCAATCACTCACAGCAGTCATCAGAACAATAGGATGTCTCGCTTTTATTTTTAGACTCAAAATTCCGCAACTTCGGTTTTTCATTTTCTTCTTCCCAGACTTTAGATAAAGCTTCTGCAAAGACTTCAGGGGGCTGTGCTCCGGATATGGCATATTTGCTGTTTAATACAAAGAAAGGCACGCCTTGTACACCAATTTCTCTTGCTTCTTTTTGATCGAAACGGACATCTTTTTCATAAGCATCTCCGGTTAATACTTCTTCCACTTCCGCAGAGTCCAACCCTATGCTTACCGCTAATTCTTTTAAATAGCCCTTGTCACCAATATGTTTCGACTCAGTAAAGTATGATCTTAGTAAACGTTCAGACATTTCTTTTGCTTTGCCTTTTGATTCAGCATATTTTGCTAAACGGTGAGCATCAAACGTATTGGTTGGAATGGATGTATCAAAGTTAAACTGCAACCCTACTTCCGCCGCTTGTTTTGCAACCCCGGCGCTCATTCTTTTCGCCTCTTCTACAGGCATTCCATATTTCTTCGCTAGTATTTCATATATAGTCAAATCAGTATCACGCTTTGCATTTGGATCCAATTCAAAGCTTTTGAATTCGATATCAATCTTATCTTTGTGCGGGAAATCTTCCAATGCTTTTTCCAATCTTCGTTTACCGATATAGCAGAAAGGACAAACATAATCTGACCAGATTTCTATTTTCATTGTTGCACCTCATTTCCTAATCTAGTATGTATTATCATACCATAATGTATTAAAAACCTCTTTTATTTCGCCTTGGACTGAAAAGCAAGCCCTTATATACCAAACTGATTAAGCAGTTCCCTGCATAATACCGCGGAATCCACCCTAACACTTACAAAAGGTGGTTTCGTATTTGCTGCTGCTTCTACTGGCACTCCAAGCCAAAGGATGCGATGGTCAATAATGATAAATGGAAACGTTACTCCTTCTGTGATGATGGATACCCTTTTCTTCCACAGAGTCAATTTTCTTCCCCATTCTTCTGGTAGAGCATTACTGTCTTTTAAGCCTATAGTGATGGTTATATTTGAAAACTCCATGTCTTCCATCACTCTATCCAATTTTCTCGCATGCATCCATTGAACATTGGGATGCTGATGCTTGATCCAAGAACCTATTTGAAATGGGTGGACGTGAAATTGGGAGGCTTCCTGATATTCCACCAATTTTCTAATAATCTTATTGTAGGAAACTTTCTTCTTCAAAAATTGACTGTCACAGACGTGAATGAACTTACCTTTCGATCTTGTGATTGCAACATTTAACAGGCGTTCACTTTCTTTTCCGACTAACAGCATCCCCGGTCTTTCCAAAGGATAGCTGTCGACAGAATCGAATATGATAGTATCCTGCTCACTTCCTTGAAAACGGTGGACCGTTGCAGATACAATCTCTGCTGTTTCAAGCTCAACTCCATAAATATCCTGAAGCAAAACATCCATCCATTGAGCCTGAGCCCGGTATGGGGAAATATAACCGATGGACCTTCCACCTTCTACATATGCTTCATGTATTAATTGAAAGGATAAAAGAAGATGCCACAGGTTGATGCGGGACCTGCTGCTTTTTTCAATAAAAGCATGCTCGCCGGTATAGCTCGTATTAAGTAAAATAGAAGCTTGATCAGGGAATGGCCGCTGCCTAGCAATGTTCTGTCTGTTTTTCTGAACACTTGGATGGTCTCCTACAAGGGAATGATAGATATATTTGTTAGTAAAAGCGGAAATATCAGGGTGCATTCTCCGTTGTTCTTTTAATAAAAATAAATGTGGATGCAAGCGAGAGCAGTGAACATTGCCCGCTACTCCTGTACGATGGAACACATCTTCTTTTAACCATTTTTCTACTAACTCATGTCTTGCTGAGGCAATAGGCGGCAGTTGCTTGAAATCTCCGCATATGATGATATGTTTTGCCAGTGAGGCTGCAAAAGCAGATTGAGGTACATATGCCATACTCGCCTCATCCACAATGACCACGTCGTATTCTTTTTCATAAATGGCAGGATCCATTGCAGCTTTAGCGAGCGTCGTGCCAATAATGAACGCTTCATCTAAGAAGTCCACTTCTTTCTGCCGTATTTTCTCCAATATTCTTGCTACCTTTGTTTCGAGCTTCAGCAATGTTTCCGAATCCCTCTTACTGAAAGACTTGGATAAATCCATTTTTAAATGTTTCCGTTCTTCCATCAGTTGGTCTCTGTCATTAGCAAGTAATGGATCACGGTTTTGAAGTAGTTGTGAGGTTGTGATGACTGGAAGATTTTCCAATATTTCACTGTTATGTGACCCATACCTCAGAACATCACCTTCTATATTGCGTTCTTGCTTGGAAAGAAAAGCTGAAATCTCTCGCATCAATACGTCCACAGACTGGTTACTGTGAGATAACAGCAAAACTTTCTTCTTTTTAAAATATTTATTAGCAGCAACCCTTGCCAACGTATAGGTTTTTCCTGTTCCAGGCGGTCCCCAAACAAAGGTTACGGGATTGTATTTGGAACGGAGAATCAATTCATGAACACTGCTTTTAATGATATCGGTGGGATGCTTTGGCTTCATTTCCGGATTCATCAATCTTTTAATGCGGCTTCTCTTCTTCTTACTTTCTTTTAATTCATCTAGCCTTTGGAAAAGTTGATCCAACAGCTCCCACGGATCATGAAACAGATACGCTTCTGAAATAACATCTCCAAGCGATTGTTCAAAAGAAACGATAACACTCTTTCCTTCAGATGACAGAATTTTTCCTTCCGTTTTAATTCCTCCCCATTCGACTTTCACTAGTGAACCTATAGGAATCCTTACGGAACTATAGGTTTCAAAAAAGTAAGTAAATCCTTTATCGTTTGAGATAAGATGACCGTTATTAATAAGGTATTTGGTGCTCCCAAATTTTTTTAAATGTTGTATTTCAGCCTGTAATGCTTTTTTCCATTCGTTGATATATTGAATTGTCTTCATTTATCTTTCCTCAGCTCATCAATTTTTACATTCCCAAACTATATCACAAACATTATTAAAATAAAAAAGCCAAGATTCCTTCAACAATTTTTGTTGGAATCTTGGCCATTTATTTTGATTTATTTGTAAAAACTTATAACATTTTTCAGTACTTTTTTATCTTGCTTGGAGATCGTCTTTGGTTTGATGGGAGCAACGGCGATCTTATCTGCACTTTCTAATGTTGAAATTTCAAGGTAAAAAGGATTGGAATTTTTGTCTCCATCTAAATATCCTTTAAGGATTTTCACTTTATTAGTAGAGCCTTTCATCCGTTCTTCATAGTCCCATGTTATATTGTTTTTGTAAACTTTATCCATCCGTTCTTTTAAACCAAGGGCTTCTGAAACAGCATCCTCTGCGGTTTCAAGAAAAGTTTCAGATCTTTTCAAACCTCTTTTTTTTAACCCGTCTCCAGCCTTTGCTTGGTAATATAGACATGACATATAGGTCATCCTCTCTGTGTGTCGGCTTCACACCTTTAGACGGCGAATCTTAACACCAGAATACCAAAGGAACTTACCTCTCTTTATAGTGTAACCTCTCAAGCCAGTTTCTACCACCATTTTCTATAATTATAAGACGTTTGGAGAAAATATATTTGAGGTTTAAGTGGGATTACTCCTTAATTTATGAGATAATGAAAGAATGATTAGAATTCCAAATGGAAAGAAGGAACCTTAATGAAACAAAAAAACAAGTTCCAAGACAATGAAAAAGTCATTTTGAAAAGCACTGGCGAGGAAGTTACCATCTTAAAATTCAACTACGTCCCCAATTTAAAAAGATACTCCTACACCATAAAAGAAAACCCTAAAACCTTTTATTTCGAAGAAGAAATTAAACAAAGCTAATAAAACAATACCCAAACTAGAGAAACCCACGGCTCCTTGCCTGGGTTTCTTTTTTATGTCCTAAGATACATACAATGTTTTTTTCATAAGCTGTGGGGTATTTATTCTATATGTTGCCAAAGGAGGAGGAAGAAATGTTATTAGTATATTTGAGTATCGGAATTCTGGTAGTATCCATTATTTTGCTTAGTATTGCCTTTATCTCTTTTCGCAAAAAAACGAACCCCACTCTATCCTATATAAATTCGGTGAGTAAGCGACTTGAGGAAGAGAACAATGCCATACAAGAACAGGTGGATCAATTAAAAAGTAAACAAGAAGCCCTTAAGAATGATATGGATTGGAAGAAATCAGTCTTTACCTTTACAGTTGCAGAAATGAAGAAACTTCCAAATGTATTTAAGAGTAGTTCAAAACAAAAACTTCATGAGTATGAACGAGGCATGTAAGTAACGTTATCAAGCAAAAGCACCGTTATCCATTAAGGGAAACGGTGCTTTTGTTATTATAATGCTGTGAATTTTTCATCGTGATATTTATTCGAGCTGGTAGTAATCCGATTCTTATGAAAGATGGCATTGATCTCGCCTCCGATGACAAGGGCAAGTCCTGTTAAAAATAACCATAACATCAAGATGATTACCCCACCCAAACTCCCGTAGGTTGCTGAATAATTACCAAAGTTACTAACGTAGAACGAAAAGCCCAAGGAGACAAGTTGCCAGATTACTGTTGCAACTATTGCACCTGGTAACAACTGTTTAAATGACTTGCTGATATCAGGAGCGATGCGATAAAGGACTGCAATAATCGTAAAAATAACAAAAAACGCAATGATGAATCTTAAGATATTTAATATGATGGCTGTACTTCCTGGAATGTAGATAACCGATTCAAGCTGTTTAATGATGATTCCACCAAAAACAGGAAGGAAAAATGCAATAAGGAAAGCAAAAATCAATCCGATAGTAAGCCCGATAGAGAGAAGCCTTACCAGATAGAATGGCCTGCTTTCTTCAACATTAAACGCTTCATTCATCGCACTAATAAAGGCGTTCATTCCATTTGAGGCTGACCAGATTGTTCCGAGTATTCCAAAGGTCAATAGGCCACCGTTCGGTTTATTTACGAATTCATTGATGTTTTCCTCGAATACTGCAATAGTTTCGGGAGGCATCATGGTTTGTAAGAACTCTATCACTTTTTGCGGATCAATATTCAAATAAGGGATAATGGATAAAGCAAGCACTAACAAAGGAAATAGTGAAAGCATATAATAATAAGCTTGTTCAGCTGCCAACCCTGTTGCACGGTCTTTTTTCATTTCTAGGCCTAATCTTTTCAAAAATTTAACGAGTCGCGACAACTTTCACACCCACCTCTCATATTCCGCCTCTGAGTAATGGCAATGTGCAACACCTGAAAGATCCACCTGACTTGATGATCTCAGAAATATCTACTTCCACTACATCATAGCCCCTGTTGCGGAGTTGCTCATTCACTTGTTTATTGCACGGCAGACTGAAAATCTTTTTATTGCCAATAGACAACACATTTGTTCCCATGGTGAATTGTTCTTCTTTAGATACTTCAATCAATTCATATCTTTTTGATAGAAAGTTTAATTCTTCTTCTCTTAGTGCAGGAGAGAAAACAAGTGCTTCTGTCGGCGAAATGACATTAAAAACACAATCTAAATGGAGATATGATTTGTCTATCGGGATAGGTTGAACAGTATACTCTGAAAGGGATTGGCTAATATGTTCCAAGGCCTTCTTGCTCGTTCTTCCACTTATTCCAATGTACACGATATCACGGTCAATGATGATATCTCCGCCTTCCACACTGTAACCTGAGAAAGGTGTATACGATAGGTGTTGTTCATCTAGCCACGACTTTAGGATTGTTTCTTCACCTGACCTAATATCACTGTCCATATTCGAAACAAACACGGTATCCCCAAGGGTAAAGCCGATATCTCTTGTGAAAACCTGTTCTGGATATTCTTCACTTGGAGGTAGACTATATACATCGACTCCGTTTGCCATCATGGCTTGAACAAAATTACGATGTTGTTTTGTTGCCAACGTCTCGTCGATATTGTCTTCCAAGAAATGTTTTTGTGTTTCATTAATCACTTCTGTGATGCTCATATGAGTTGGCGGACACACAATGACCTTTTTTAATTCTCCAAACTCATTTTCACATGTATGTCTTGTCACCTTATCCGTATATTCCAAATTAATTGTCATTTTGTAATCCTCCGATCAGTTATATGTAGGTTGTTTCTATGAACTCTATTCCCTAAACGGAGAATTACTTAAACATTTTAGAATAATAAAAATACATTTCCACTGATAACTGCCGAAAAGGAAGCAAGGTCTCAGATGCTTTGAAATATTGGCCGGAGCTTGCCTTTACGCTTCATCCTTCTGATATGAGGACCTCTCTACTTCTATTTTCTCCTCACCGATGTCTTCATTACCTCTATGAAGACTTCTCTGCTCCTTTTTTCTCGTCACTGATGTCTTCATTACAAGGATCAGATCAAGAAATACCCTAACGATAATTCCTCAATACAATTATTTAAAATAATAAAAAGCAAATCTAATCATCTGACTAGATTTGCTTTTTATTTTATTTACCGATAAACATTTGTGTCCAATAGTTGCCTTCTTCTACATAACCAACACCGATGTGCGTGAAATCTGGAGTTAGAATATTTTTACGGTGCCCTTCACTGTCCATCCATGCTTGAACCACTTCTTCTGGAGAACGTTGACCCATTGCAATATTTTCTCCGGCAGTATTATAGGAAATACCGTAGTCTCTCATCATATCGAATGGTGATCCATGAGTTGGACTTGTGTGAGAAAAGTAATTATTTGTTTGCATATCTTTGGACTTATCACGAGCAACGTTGCTTAATGAAGCATCAGCTTTAAGGTCTGATAATCCATTTTTGCGGCGCTCCGCATTTGTAAGTTCTATTACTTTCATTTCTGTTTCTGAAATACCTTCTGTTGATTCTTCAGCTTGCTGTTGATTATCGTCAGCAGGTTCTTCTGCAGGTTGATTTTCAGGTGGTGCAGCTTGCCCGCCTTGTGGAGCTTGTTTTTGTTCTGGCTGAGCCGGTGCAGGTTGCCCTTGTTGGCCCTGAGGTGTTTCCTGTTGGAACTTGTAAATCGCAAACGGTCCTTCTTGCTGGAATTTCTCAAAATGCGGGAACTTTTCGCTTGGGATTGATGTGCTGAAAGAGTTTTGATCAATCGTTAAGTATCCATTGTTGATTTCTTGGACATCTGCACTTTGGCCCATTCCGCGAGCTTCATTTCTTACATGAGTAATTCCATTGCCGTCATCGTTATCAAGAAAAGCTGTATTGTTGTTATCCATATTATCATTATTGTTGGTAGCATTGTTGTTACAACCCACCACTAATGATAATGCAAAAGCAGTAATAACTGTTACTTTCAAAAGTTTCGTCATTTGTACATCTCCTTTTCATCATTAATACTTTTTTAGTTTTGCAATTTCACCTGAAAGTATTATTGGTAATAATGATAAAAAAGAGATAATTTTGGTAACTGTGTTATCGTATTAGTTGCTCTAACACACGTTGAACCTGTAAACCTTCTTTAAATCCGACAAGAAAGGCCTGTTCATTATTTAACTTTTTAACATAATGTTCGACTAAGCTCCCTTTTGAGTTCGCTAATTCAGAATCTATAATCTCCGTCCACTCTTCTCCTTTGTTTGCCACTTTCACCTTTCTCCAGTTAAGTAATGAAAGGCTCTGGTTTTCTCCATGAATGGTAAAAGCTATTTCTTCATTTTCCGCTTGTCCTGCAAGTCCATCGATTAGAACACGCGCTCCATTTTCAAGAGTAAGCATGGCAATGACAGCATGCTCGCTCAACTCAGAATCGGAAGGGTAATCCACATAACTTTTGACTTCTTTCACAGGGCCGAAAAAATGGAGAATCATTTGAAGATAGTGTGGTGAGATTTCCCTGATGAATCCCCCTTGTTTCCTGGAATTTATCCAATTTGTTTGTTGCCAAGGTCTTGGCCACTGATCGAAGTGCATCTTTAAGCTAATGCGCTTTATTTTTCCAAATGAGTTTTTGCTGATAAGATCTTCTATCGTGGCAAATGCTTTTTCATATACAAGAGGAAAATGCATCGCATGTATCAAACCAGATTCTTCTGCAACACGTACCATAGCTTCTGCTTCTTCCTCCGAATTGGCAAGTGGCTTTTCACATAGAACATGTTTTTGGTGATGGAAAGCGGACATGACGACATCATAGTGAACTGCAGGTGGAACCGCGACATAGACAAAATCGATTTCATTTTGTTGCATGAGTTCTTTGTAATCTGAAAAGTATGCAATATCCCCGCATTCAAGGGCTGTTTCTTTTGCCAAGTTTTCATTATAGTCGCACACTGCGGCGATTTGAATATTTTCGTTTTTATGGAATGCTGAGATTAGCCGCTGGCCCACAACCCCTAGTCCAACTACCCCAACTTTATATATTTTTTTCAATGTTTCTCCCCCTATGATAGCTTTAACAGTTGATTTCCGTTCCAGGCGCTTCGCCTTCCATTACAATCAACTTTGTTTTAGCATAATCTCTATCTATTTATTCGGCTAGCACTCGGATGAACTCTCTCATGTAGTCTGGAAGGTCTGGTGGTCTTCTGCTGGAGATGATATTTCCGTCGACTATTACAGCTTCATTGACCCACTCTGCTCCGGCGTTTATCATATCGTCCTTAATTCCAGGTGTACTGGTGACTTTTTTCCCTTGAAGTATCTTTGCTGAAATAAGTACCCAGCCTGCATGACAAATTTGACCGATTGGTTTCTTTTGTTCGTCCATCGTACGAATCATGGTAAGTATATCCTCATATCTTCGAAGCTTATCTGGCGACCATCCTCCAGGAACCAAGATGGCATCATAATCTGCTGGTTTTGCATCGTGAAAAGAAATATCGGATTGAATCGGCACTCCGTATTTTCCGATGTAAGTGGTACCTGCCTTTTCCCCTGCAATGACTACTTCTGCACCTTCTTCTCGCAAACGTAAAACCGGATACCAAAGCTCTAAATCCTCAAAATCGTCACTTACTAATTGAATTACTTTTTTGTTATGTAATTTCATAAAAATACCCTCCTTCACATGAATATAATTCCATTGTGAACGAGGGCTTTGCGTTTTGCAAATTATGAAGAAGGTACAGCATCATATAGTAGTTTCTCTGCTAATGCTAGCTGACTTTCTACTTGTTCGAAGGATGTGCCGCCTTCACTCTTCCTTGCGCCAACCACGTGTTTTGGCTGAAGCAACTTGAAGATATCCTCTACAAATAAAGGGGAAAATTCCTTATACTCTTCCAGTGTCAGGCCTAAGAGGTATTTATCCTGTTTAATGGCATAAAGCACAATTTTCCCTATTATTTCGTGAGCCTGTCTAAATGGCAAACCTTTTGTAACGAGGTAATCGGCAATATCGGTTGCATTTGAAAAATCTTTTGATACTGCTTCATACATTTTAGTTTCATTTACCGTCATCGTGTGGATCATTGGTGCCAACAATTTCAAAGAACCGACCAGTGTCTTGACTGTATCGAACATCCCTTCTTTGTCTTCCTGCATGTCTTTGTTATATGCCAATGGCAACCCTTTTAGGACTGTCAAAAGTCCAACGAGATTTCCATATACTCTGCCAGTTTTAGCTCGAAGCAATTCAGGTACATCTGGATTTTTCTTTTGAGGCATAATACTTGAACCTGTACAGAAAGAGTCGTCTAGTTCAATGAATTGGAATTCCTGACTGGACCAAATGACCATTTCTTCTGAAAGGCGTGAAATGTGTGTCATGATAAGGGATGCATGAGATAAAAACTCGACGATAAAATCACGGTCACTGACGGCATCCATGCTGTTAGGGTATATTTTATCGAATCCTAATAAAGAGGCAGTCTGTGCTCGATCTATCGGGAAAGTGGTCCCAGCCAATGCACCCGCTCCAAGCGGTGACCAATTGATTCGCTTTAGGCTATCTTGTAGACGCTCCTTGTCACGCTCAAACATCCAGAAATATGCCATTAAATGGTGTGCAAATGAAACTGGCTGGGCACGTTGTAAATGTGTGTAACCCGGTAAAATGGTTTGCACATTTTCCTTAGACTTTATTAAGATGGAACTTTGTACTTCCGTCAGCAATGAAATGATTATTTCTGTTTGTTTTTTTAGATATAAGTGCATATCTGTTGCCACTTGGTCATTACGGCTTCTTCCTGTGTGAAGCTTTCCGCCTACCGGTCCGATTTCATCTATTAACAGTTTTTCAATGTTCATATGAATGTCTTCATGTGCAACGGAAAATTCTACTTCGCCTGCATTTATTTTGTTTTGGATCACTTGGAGTCCGTGTTGGATTGTTTTTGCGTCGTCTACTGGAATGATGTTGCAGTCGCTTAGCATTTGAACATGTGCCATGCTTCCTTGGATATCTTCTAGTGCGAGTTCTTTATCGAATTCGATGGATGCTGTGAATTCTTCTACTAGTTTGTTTGTTTCTTTTGTAAATCTTCCACCCCAGAGCTTTGTCATGTTGTTGCCTCCTCTTACTGTAAGTTTCTGCATTAACTGTTGATTTTCGTTCCAGGCGCTTCGTTTGCCTGCGGGCGGTCCGGGAGCCTCCTTGCCACTTTGGAAGCCACTGGAATTTTTATGTTATAGAGGTTGTTTCGACATCCGCTGTTGATCTCCACAAATGGCTACGCATTCCTAGGGGCGCTGCTGGAGCCTCCTCGGCTTGGCCTGCGGGGTCTCCACCTAGCGCTTTCTCCCTCAGGAGTCTTCGCCCTTTGCTCCAATCAACAGCTAGAAATATCTACTAACATGAAATCTCCGTTTTCAGTGGCCTCCGCGGGGTCTCCCTTCCTCCTGCGGGCGTCTGCGCGCCTTCCACTTCAATCAACATGTTTACTGGAAGTTACTCCATCTATTAAAGTGTCACTTTTTGTTTGTTGTGGATTTCTGCGTATACTTTTGTAGGAAGTCCCCATAGTTTGATGAACCCTACTGCAGCATTATGATCAAACATATCCCCCTTGGAATAGGTTGCAAGCTCTTCATTGTAGAGGCTGTATGGCGATTGGCGTCCTACTACAGTATGATTGCCTTTTTGTAGTTTCACGCGAATTTTCCCTGTTACATTTTTCTGTGTCTCTTCAATAAATGCTCCTAGTGCGTTCACTAATGGAGAGTACCAAAGTCCTTCATAGATGACTTTCGCCATTTGCTCATCAATGGTAGCTTTAAACTGGCTAACTTCTCTTGGAAGAGTCAAAAACTCCAGTTCCTTATGTGCTTGAATAAGAATAAGAGCTGCCGGGTTTTCGTATACTTCTCTTGATTTGATTCCGACCAAGCGGTTTTCGATATGATCGATTCTTCCAACCCCATGTTTTCCCCCAAGCAGATTTAGTTCTTCGATTAAATCAACTAGGCCCATTTGCTTATCATTTAGTGCTACCGGTACACCCTTTTCAAAACTTATTTCAACGTATTCCTGTTGATCTGGTGTCAGTTCAATCGGGTTAGTCCAATCAAAAGCAGCTTCTGGTGCCTCGTTCCATGGGTTTTCCAGGACCCCTGCTTCACATGCTCTGCCCCAAATATTTGCATCGATGGAAAATGGGTTTTTCCAAATTAACCGGAATTGGGATGTTATGCTTAACTGCGTATTCAATTTCCTCATCTCTTGTCATCCCCCACTCACGAACAGGCGCAATGACTTTCAAATGAGGATTTAGTGCTTGAATGGAAACTTCAAAACGAACTTGATCGTTCCCTTTCCCGGTGCAACCATGTGCCACTGCTACCGCTCCCTCTTCCTCTGCTACTTGTACAAGCAGCTTTGAAATAAGCGGACGAGACAATGCGGATGATAGAGGGTATTTCCCCTCATACATCGCATTTGATTTTAGTGCAGGTACAATATAATCTTTGGCAAGCATCTCTTTTGCATCAACCATAATAGCTTTAATTGCACCGACATCGAGAGCCTTTTGTTTAATCGATTCCAAGTCTTTGCCCTCTCCAACATCAAGACCCAGCGCAATCACATCATAGCCATATTTCTCTTGTAACCATTTAACGGAAACGGAAGTATCAAGTCCTCCTGAATAGGCCAAAACCACTTTTTCTTTCTTCATATCAATTTCCTCCTCCGGTATAAAAATCTACGTTGTTGTATTTTTATACATTTTAGTGTAAAAAAATTTAGTTGCCGAGCAAAGCCTTCAGAATGGCTTTTTGTGCATGAAGTCTGTTTTCAGCTTCATCAAATACAACAGAATGGGGTCCATCAATGATTTCAATAGCTACCTCTTCACCGCGGTGTGCTGGCAGGCAGTGTAAAAAGATGAAATCGTCCTTAGCATGTTTGCAAAGCTCTTTATTTACTTGATAAGGCGCAAAAACTTTAAGTCTTTCTTTTGATTCTGCTTCTTGCCCCATACTGGTCCACACATCTGTTACGACTACATCTGCGTCTTTGATCATTTCAACAGGGGATTCTCCGACATGTATAGAAGAACCTGTTAAGAGAGTTTCCTTCTTCATTGCAGTGAGTATGGACAGATCCGGTTCGAAACCAGAAGGACAAGCGATGGAAATGTCCATGCCGACTTTTACTGCACCTTCTATTAAAGAATGAGCCATATTATTGTTGGCATCGCCCAAATAACAAATCTTTAAGCCTTTTAATTTCCCCTTATGCTCTTTGATGGTCAAAAGGTCTGCCAATACTTGAGCCGGGTGATGTGAATCGGTAAGGCCATTAATGATTGGGACGTCCGAATGCCGTGCAAAATCTTCTAATATCTCATGATCAAAAGTCCGTATCATCAATCCGTCAACATAACGTGACAAAACTTTTGCTGTATCTGCCGGTGACTCGCCCCGCCCTAATTGAATATCATTGGAACTTAGGAAAATGGCATGACCACCAAGTTGCAACATGCCGACTTCAAACGATACTCTTGTTCTTGTAGAAGCCTTTTCAAATAGCATGGCAAGAACTTTACCTTGTAAAAATGGGTGAGGTATTCCTTCTTTTTGATATTTTTTTAGTTTAATAGCATCTTCTAATAAAAAATAAATGTCTTCTTGTGAAAAGGATCCAAGTGTCAAAAAATGAGATTGACTAATATGATAGGTCTCCTTGTTCGTTTCCCATTTTAGTACACTTTGCATAAATATTCAACCTCTCTCTTTTTGTTTTGTAAATATTTCTTTATAGTTTGATAATTTAATTGTATGTTTTCTTCCAATACGATCGCTTGATAAGCAGTTTCTAAGCATGTAAAAGTTTTAATGCCGTTCATTGTGCATAACGCACGATACATTGCCCCATTACGTGATGGGTTTCTCCCTATGGTAGGAATGATAATGGCTGCTGCAAATTTTTCTGTTTTTAGAATACTGTGCAGTTCAGTCTGCGAAGTTGATATCACGGAAATGTTATTTTCTTTCAAATATTCGGCAGTTCCTTCCGTTGCTACAAAAGAAAAACCTTTCTTTACCAGTTCATCTAAAAGTGGAAGTACATTTTGTTTCTCGCGGTTTGAGATGGAACAAAAGACTACTTTTTCCTCCTGCTTGGAGTTGAAAGGACTAGCTTTTCCCAGAAACAACGCTTTAGTCATTGCCTCTTCTAATGTTTCTCCCAACCCGATTATTTCTCCAGTAGACTTCATTTCTGGTCCTAAAACATGATCCACATCTTTTAATTTTGTATTGGAAAAGACAGGTGCTTTGACGGTCCAGAAACCCGGATTTTCTTTTATCCCAGTTTGACTAAGCTTCTCGCCTAATTGTGCTTTAATCGCAAGTTCAATCATTGGAACATCCGTCACTTTACTCACAATCGGGACTGTTCTGGATGCTCTTGGATTTACCTCTAACACATAGATATTATCCCTATTAATAACAAACTGAATATTGGCAATGCCAATTATTTGCGCTGTATTACATATTTTCTTCGTATACTCTACTAGTCTTTCTTTCATCTGGGTTGAAAGGGAAATGGAAGGAAGCACTGCAAGGCTGTCACCCGAATGAACTCCAGCCTTCTCAATATGTTCAAAAATGGCTGGGATATATATCTGCTCTCCGTCTGAAATGACATCCAACTCGCATTCAAGTCCCGGCACGTAACGGTCTACTAGTAAAGGCCATAGTGACTCATTATGTTGGTGTATATCAAGGAATGAGTTAATTTCTCCATCGTCATAAATGGTGTACATAGACTGCCCTCCTATTACGTAAGAAGGACGTACCAATACCGGATATCCTAAAGCCTGTGCTTCTGCTTTTAATTGACTGCTTTGTTCCACTATTTTTCCTTCTATATGAGGAATGCCTTCTGATTCCAACAGAGCATAGAAGTGGGATCGGTCCTCTAGCTTGTCAATCGATTCGATACTAGTTCCTGCGATTATGGCACCTTCTTCCTTTAGTCCTTCAGCAAGATTGATGGCAGTCTGTCCGCCAAATTGAATGAATATAAGGTCCACTTTTTCTTTTTGGATAATAGGTACGATATCTTCTATTGTAATAGGTTCGAAGTAAAGTTTATCTGCTACTGAAAAGTCGGTACTGACTGTTTCGGGATTATTGTTTACGACTATGGTTTCAAAGCCTGCTTTCTTCAAGGCTTTTACCGCATGAACAGAGCAATAGTCAAACTCGATTCCTTGACCGATACGGATTGGACCAGAACCGATAACAAGTGCTTTTTTGTTCTCACTGACATCTACCTCATCCGCTCCATTATAGGTGGAATAGTAGTATGGTGTGATGGCTTCAAATTCGGCGGCACATGTGTCCACCAACTTATAAGATGGAAAGAGTTGATTTTTTTTCAAGTGCACCATTAATGAATTATTCTCACACCCTAACAACGAGCAAAGTCTCTCATTACTTATATTTTGGCGTTTGGCTTTCTTTAAGAAGTCAAGCTCTAATGTATCTAAACACTTAGTGGAAAGATGCTTTTCAAGCATGATCATTTGTTGTAACTTATGAAGAAACCACTTATCAATAAAGGTCATTTCCTGGATGGATTCTATGGACAAGCCCTGTCCTAAAGCATGAGTAATCGCAAAAAGCCTCAAATGAGTCGGTTCTTTAAGTAATTCCATCCATTGATTTTCATTCATTACGGCTAAAGCTGGATGGGTAATTCCATTTACCTTCATCTCCATGGAACGTAGTCCTTTATTGAGCGCTCCTTCAAATGTACGGTCAATAGCAAGTACTTCTCCAGTTGCCTTCATCTGGGTACTAAGGGTGGAGTCGGCTTCTGGAAATTTATCAAACGGAAACCTCGGTAATTTTACTACTATATAGTCTAGAGCAGGTTCAAAGGAAGCGAAGGTGGATCCTGTTATAGGATTTATAATTTCGTCCAAGTGATAACCGATGGCACATTTTGCTGCAATTCTTGCAATCGGATAACCAGTTGCCTTTGATGCAAGGGCAGATGAACGGCTGACCCGAGGATTCACTTCAATAATATAGTAATTATCCGAATTAGGATCCATAGCAAATTGAATATTGCAGCCACCGACAATTTTCAAGTTTCTTATTATTTTTAAACTCGCATTTCTTAAAATTTGATATTGTCTATCTGATAGCGTTTGGGAAGGTGCCACCACAATGGAATCTCCCGTATGAACTCCGACTGGATCGAAATTTTCCATATTGCACACGATAATGCATGTGTCATTCTCATCTCGCATTACCTCATACTCTACTTCTTTCCAGCCTTTAATGCTTTTTTCCACTAACACTTGATTTATAGGACTTAGATGCAATCCTTTTTTCAGTAACATATGAAGCTCTTGATCGTTATAGGCAAATCCCCCGCCTTCTCCGCCTAAAGTGTAAGCAGGTCTAACAATAATCGGGTATCCAATTTTTTTCACAAAATCCATTCCTTCTTTTATGGAGTGGACAATTTGTGATTCGGGTATTGGTTCATTCAATTCCATCATAAGTGTTCGAAAAAGTTCTCTGTCTTCTCCCTGTTGGATAGAGTGAACGGATGTTCCAAGAACAGAAACATTATGTTTTTTTAGGATATCTTTACCCGAAAGCTCTACTATCAGGTTCAATGCTGTCTGCCCGCCGAGCGTCCCGATAATTCCGTCCGGCTTCTCTTTCTCGATAATTTTCTCTAGACTTTCCACTGTTAAAGGTTCCATATAAACATGATCTGCAATATCCACATCAGTCATGATGGTCGCAGGATTGTTGTTTACGAGGACCACTTCTATCCCCTCTTCTTTGAGGGCAAGGCAAGCTTGTGTTCCAGCATAGTCAAACTCTGCTGCTTGACCGATGACGATGGGTCCTGAACCAATTACTAACACTTTTTTTATGGTTTTATTAAATGGCATATGACATTACTCCTGTTTTTTCATGGATGATAGTTAAAAACTTTTCAAAGATGAAATTAGTATCCTGCGGACCAGGGTGTGCTTCCGGGTGAAATTGAACACTCAAAGCAGGAAGATGTTTATGTTGAAGGCCTTCCACTGTCCCATCGTTAATATTTTTATAGGTGATAGAAAAAATCTCATGATTAATAGATTCCTCTTTTACGTTATAGCTGTGATTTTGCGACGTAATATACACTTTTCCTGTTGCAATATCTTTAACCGGGTGATTACCGCCTCGATGTCCAAAAAGCAGCTTTTCTGTCGTTGCCCCAAATGCCAGTGCTAACAATTGATGCCCTAGACAAATACCTAGCGTCGGAAATTGTTCTGCAATGTTTTTTATTTTTGGAAGGTGATTTTTTAAGACTTCTGGATTTCCGGGTCCATTGCTTAGCAATACACCATCAGGTTGAAGTGCTTGCAACTCTTTCAACCTTGTGTTGTATGGGACCACTGTCACCTGACAGTCTGCATAAAGCAGCGCTTCTAAGATAGACTTTTTATATCCATAATCCAACAGAACAATATGAGGGCCTTTCCCTGGATAGTTTTTCACTTTAGAAGTAGATACGAATTCCACCCAATTTTCTGTTTCTTTCACAGTGGGGAAGTCTTTAATAGAATCCGTAATGTATCCTTTTACAGATCCACTTCTACGTATGGTTTTAACGAGCTCTCTTGTATCTACATCACTTAGGCCGCTGATGTTTAATTTCTCCAAAAGTTCAGGTGCTGCTACTTCAGAAGAGTAGTGGTTAGGCAAATGACACGCCTCTCCCATAATGACGCCTTTAGCGTAAATGCTCTCTGCTTCATAATCTTGAGGGTGTATGCCATAGTTTCCAATTAACGGATAGCAAAAGACGATAATTTGACCTGCATAGGAGGGGTCTGACATGATTTCTTGATAACCTGTCATACTTGTGTTAAAAACCACTTCCCCAATCGCATCCTCCTTACTTCCTATTAACTTTCCGGGGAAAACCTCCCCTGTTTCCAGTACTAAATATCCATTATCCATGATGTACCTCCCTAAACTTCTGTAGTACCTTAGTGAATTTTTGACCAAAAGAGTTTACTTCTTCTTCCGATACAGTAAGTGGAGGAAGTAGTCTTACCACATTGGGACCGGCAGTCAAGATTAACAGTTTTTCTTCTAATGCTAATTTGACCAAATCCACCGCATTTCCGCTAATTTCGAGACCAAGCAGCATGCCTATTCCCCTTATTTCCTTGATAAAAGAAAATTCCTCTTGAAACCTTTTAAGCTCTTTTAGAAGTAACTGACTCTGCTCCCCTGTTTTGTTAAGAAATTCGGGTTCACATATCACATTTAATGTTGTCATTCCGGCAGTGCTTGCCAAGGGGTTTCCACCAAAAGTGCTTCCGTGCATTCCAGGTAAAAAAGCAATGGCGACTTCCTCTTTAGCTAGCATTGCACCAATTGGAAAACCAGATCCCAGTCCCTTCGCAAGTGTCATGATGTCTGGCTCTATATGATATTGTTCGTATAAGAATAAACTCCCTGTACGCCCCATTCCCGTTTGTACTTCATCAACGATAAGCAGAATCCCATTTTCCTTACATATGTCCGACAATCTCTTAACCCAATCAGGATTTGCCGGAATCACTCCCCCCTCGCCTTGAAGAAGTTCTAGCATAACGGCAGTTGGAGACATATCTTTTATAGTTTCAATGGAACCAAAATCGTTGTAAGGCAAGTGATTAAATCCCTCTGGCATTGGTTCAAATCCGGACTTTATTTTTTCTTGCCCTGTAGCAGCCACTGTAGCCAAGGTTCTGCCGTGAAAGCTTTGTTGAAAAGTCACCATGCTGGCTTGCTTATTGCCATTTTTGTTTGCAAAAGCTCTTACCAGCTTAATGGCAGCTTCGTTTGCCTCTGCGCCGCTATTACAAAAGAAAACTTGATCAAAACATGTTTTTTCAGTTAAAAGGCAGGCTAGCTCTTCCTGTTTTGGAACGTGGTAAAGATTGGACGTATGCCATAGCTTTGAAAGTTGTTCGGTAAGAGCCTTCTCAACTTCCGGTGGACAATGTCCGAGATTGCATGTTGCTATGCCTGAAGTGAAATCAAGATACTCTTTATTGTCATCAGACCAGACAAGCGTTCCCTTCCCTTTTTGGATGGATAAAGGCAGCCTGCTGTATGTATTCATGATGGGCGAGTAGTTACTAGTAGTTTTAAACACTTTCCTCCATGACCTCCTCAAGATAAAATGAAGTACCAAAGAGATGATCGTTTAAAGCAAAGCTTGTGAGGGCATCATTCTCGGTGCCATTTATAATTCCTACCATACTTACCCCTTGCCTTAAGCATTGAACGGCTGCCTCCACTTTTGGGATCATCCCGCCGGTAATTTGCTTCTCTTCTATAAGTCTATAAACTTCTAAGTCTGATAAACTTGAAGCAATTGAGCCTCCTACATGCACCCCGTCAACATCTGTGATCATGCATAACGGAGAACGGAAAGCAATTGAGATAGCCGCGGCAGCCATATCCGCATTGATATTGTAGTGCTGGCCGTTTGTATCAACAGCCACTGGTGAAATGATTGGAATGATTCCTTTTTGCATGATAGGAATCAATAATTCTGTGTTTACCTCCACAATTTCTCCAACTAAACCTAGCTCTTCTGCATTGGAAATTGGTTTTGCCACCAGTAGCTTTCCATCCACCCCACTTAACCCGATCGCATTCCCCCCAGCTTTCATCACCTGCCGGACAAGGTGTTTGTTCATTGAACCTGACAATACCATTTCCACCACTTCCAATACCGGTTCGGTGGTTTTCCTTAAACCGTTTACGAAAGTTGTTTCCACATTTAGGGAGGATAAAATACTGGAAATAGATGGTCCTCCTCCATGAACAACGATTGGTTGAATATGATGCTTGGTTTTTAATTCCACTAATTCAGTAAAAAAAGAAGAAGAAAGTTTCTCGACTGTACTGCCCCCACACTTTATTACGAGCGACTTCATTTATTTGCCTCCTTTCACGTTCGATATGATGCATTAATTCGTACATAATCGTAAGATAAATCACAACCCCAAGCTGTAGCATGTTCACTACCTGCTTCAAGGTCTACAACTATGTCTATTTTTTCATTCTTTAGATAAGATTTGGCTTCTTCTTCGCAGAATGTAACAGGCATCCCATCTTCCACGATTAAGATGGGGCCGATCATTACTTTGATTTTCTCCGTATCAATGGTGATCCCACTATACCCAACAGCCGACACAATCCGACCCCAGTTTGGATCCTGGCCAAAAACCGCCGTTTTTACCAAACTCGAACCAACAATGGTTTTAGCAATCACTTGGGCATCATGCGCCGTTACTGCCCCATTTACTTGTACTTCAATTAGCTTTGTAGCACCTTCACCATCTCGTGCTATCTGTTGAGAGAGTGATTGGCAAACTATATGAAGTCCTTCTTTAAAAAGAGCATATTCATCGTCATCTTGCGTCCATTTTTCATTTCCAGCCATCCCATTTGCCAATACAAGCACCATGTCATTTGTACTTGTATCTCCGTCCACGGTAATCATATTAAATGTCTCTGCAGTTACTTCTCTTAAAGCTTGTTGTAATGCTTCATGTTCTATATGGATATCTGTTGTGACAAACCCAAGCATCGTTGCCATGTTGGGGTGTACCATTCCCGAACCTTTTGCCGCACCTGCTATTGTATAAACTTTATTTTCAGTCTCTAATTGAAGACATATATGTTTCGTAAAGGTGTCTGTCGTCAGAATAGCTTCTTCAAAAGAAGGCGCATCATACCCGTTTACAAATGCTGATATCGATTTAACACCTGATACAATCTTGTTCATTGGCAGTTGTTCCCCTATGACTCCTGTGGAAATAACTGCAACATCGTTCTCATTAAGACAGGCTTTCTCGGCAAATACTTCTCTCATTTTATAAGCGTTTTGTATTCCTTCTTTTCCTGTACAAGAGTTAGCATTACCTGAGTTAACGATGACGCCTTGAAGCGTTCCGTTGGTGTTGATGCTTTCTTGTGAAACTTTAAGCGGTGGTGCCTGAAATTGATTGGTTGTGTAGACTGCTGCAGCGGTTGCAGGAACTTGACTATAAATCCATCCCAGGTCTTTTCGTTTCCGTTTTATTCCGCAGTGTAGCCCACCGGCTGAAAAGCCATTGGGTGTGCATATATTTCCTTGTTCCACGGTAATCCATTTTTCTTTTTTCGCTAATACATCCACTTTCATATCCTCACCTCATATTTATGGATAAACTGGAGTGAATTTCAGTCCTGTTTGTTCATTCCAGCCTTTTATGATGTTCATGTTTTGAACTGCCTGCCCGGAAGCACCTTTCATTACATTATCAATGACAGATACGATGGTGATTCTGTTGGTTCTTTCGTCCACTGCTATTCCGAGGTCACAATAGTTGGAACTGTAAACTTCTTTAGTGGCGGGCCATTGGTTCTCCTGTCTGATTCGAACAAAATACTCTTTTCGATAAAATTCATGATATAGTTCTAATGCATCTTTCGTTGACAAAGATTGTGCCAAGTCACAATAGATTGTGCACATTATCCCCCTCGACATTGGAACAAGATGTGGTGTGAATGTGATGGTGGCATCCGAATTGGTATAGGTCTGAATGACTTGTTCCATTTCCGGGATGTGTTGATGGTTTCCTAGTTTATAAGCTTTTACATTTTCATTAACTTCGCAATAATGTGTGCCCATGGAAGCTTTTCTTCCAGCGCCGGTTACTCCAGATTTGCCATCTATGATAATGCTGTTTAGGTGAACTAAGTTGTTCTTTAATAAGGGTGCAAGACCGATTAATGTTGCTGTGGGATAGCATCCTGGATTTGCAATTAAAGTCGCATTTTTGATATCTTCTCTAAAAAGTTCTGGCAGCCCATATGTAGATTTTTGTAAAACACTCGTCGGCGCTGATGAATATTTATACCATTTGTCGTATAAACGAGAATCTTTTAACCGATGATCCCCTGAGAGATCTATGCAAGGAATCTCCTCATCTACAAATCTATGAACATGATTTTTAGCGACTCCAGATGGAGTAGCAAAAAAGAACAAATCGGCTCTTCCCAATATATCGTCTACATTTATTTCTTCTAATCTGCACTCAGAAACCCCTTCTAAATGGGGATATTGTTCGGTGATAAGTGTTCCACTTGTAGAATGGGAAGCTAGAAAACTCAACTCCACTTCTGGATGTTGCTTTAAAATTCTTATAAGTTCTGCACCGCTATATCCGTTCGCTCCAATAATTCCAACCTTCAACACTTTCATCCTCTCCATGCGTTAATAATATGAATTATTATAACTACGTATGTATAAAAATACAATATGTTTTTTTGAAAAGAACAAAAAAGATGACCTAGGATTTTCTCCAAGGTCATCTTCTTCAAATTTTACTCACCTAAAGCAGCAATCGTTTTGGCCAATAATTCTGTTCGTTCTGTTAGAGATGGAATTTCTAGGTACTCTTCTTCACTATGGGCATTTCCTCCAACCGGACCCATCCCGTCAACGGTGGCAATACCCATCGCAGCAGTAAAGGAAGCATCCGATCCACCGCCTGTAGCAGTGTCTTTTACCTCTACTCCTATCTGTTTGCCAACTTTCTCAATGACATGTAACAATGATTCTGTGCGTTCAGTCTTTTCCATAGGAAGCCTATTCATTTCGCCAACCAACTCGACCTCTGTACCTTTGACATCTGTAGATGCACAAATCTTTTCCAATTTCCGTTCAATAGGGATGGCCTGTTCTCGTTCTGTGATTCGGATGTCTACATGGGCGACAGCACTATCAGAAACAGTATTAACAGATGATCCTCCCTCAATCAAGCCTACATTGACACTGATTCCCTTAGAATGATCATTAAGTGCGTGTAACTGTATCACTTTATGAGCAAGCTCTTCAATCGCACTTCTTCCTTTTTCCGGCTCAATTCCGGAATGCGCTGCCCGCCCACGTACATTTATCGTATATTTTCCTTTTCCTCTTCTTGCGGTGACAAGTGAACCGTCTTTTCTGGCAGGTTCCATGATAAGCGCATATTTTTTATCCTTTGCTTTGCTCTCAATAAGCGATTTAGAAGACGGAGATCCGATCTCTTCATCACTGTTCAATACAAGTACAACATCCTGATAAGCTTTAGAATGGGAGTGAATTAATGCCTTCATTGCATAAAGTATGGAAACTTGGCTGGCTTTCATATCAATGACACCAGGGCCGTATGCTCTGCCACCTTCTACTTTAAATGGTCTACTTTGTACGGTACCGTTAGGGAATACCGTATCCATATGTGCCACTATTATTACCTTTGGTTCTTTTGCTAAAGGATGCTGGATGACTAAATGATTTCCATACTTTTCTTCTTCTAACACTTGTACCGAAAATCCGATAGACCGATACTCCTTTGATAAAATAGATCCAATCTGGTCTATTCCCTCTTTAGAGGTCGATCCACTATCTATATTGACCAGTTTCTCCAATAACTCTAGCATGTTAGTTTGGTTATTTTGTAAATACTCTTTCATCTTACTCTCTCCTGACATAATAGACGCATAAACCTGTTCTTCTATATACATATATTTATTTACCTATACCATTATACCTTTTCTACTTATTAAGTCCTATATTTCCTTTATTCTACCTATTCTAAGAGTTCAAACCTATTTTCTTCAAAAAGAGTGATATTTTCTGAATAAACAATCTAATATGTATTATCGTAAATCTATGTTATAGTAATGAAGCGATGAGCTGAATTGTGTAAGTCGACGGACGCGCTCTTTGAGCAAGGCATGAATGTGGTCATGCTGTCCTTCGCCTCAATACGCAGGAAGGCACCTTTAAAGGTGCCTTCTTTTTTTTGCTACTTTTTCGGCATTTCTGCTATACTGTCTACATCTATTAGAGAAAGAAGGTATTAATTTGATACGTTTTGGTGTGATCGGAACCAACTGGATAACAGAATCATTTATTAATGCAGCTCTTGAGTCGGAAGATTTCCGCTTAACTGCTGTCTATTCCCGAAAAGAAGAAACAGCAAAGGAATTCGGGAATAAATTTAATGTATCTACTACATATACTGATTTGAATGATTTTACAAAAAGCAAGGAATTTGATGCAGTTTATATAGCCAGTCCTAATTCTTTACATGCAAAGCAAGCGATTGCCTGCATGGATCAAGGTAAACATGTGCTATGCGAAAAACCGATAGCATCAAATACTAGAGAGTTAACTGAAATGATAGATGCGGCAAAAAGGAATAACGTTGTTCTGATGGAAGCAATGAAAAGCACCCTCCTTCCTAATTTCTTGGCAGTTAAAGAAAACCTGCATAAAATCGGGAAAATCAGACGTTATGTCGCGAGTTATTGTCAGTATTCTTCCCGCTATGATAAGTACAAGGAAGGTACGGTCCTTAATGCTTTCAAGCCCGAGTTTTCCAATGGAGCTTTAATGGACATTGGTATCTATACCATCTATCCGATGGTGGTGTTGTTTGGGAAACCAAAAACTTTATTTGGCATGGCCCATATGCTTGAATCGGGCGTCGATGGTCAAGGAAGTATCTTGTTCCAGTATGATGGAATGGATGCTTCGGTTGCCTATTCTAAAATAGCAAACTCCTACCTTCCTTCTGAAATACAAGGGGAAGAAGGAACGATCATTTTAGATACCATCCATACACCAGAAAAGGTACTGATTAGGTATAAAGACGGGACAGAGGAAGATATAACGGTCCCTCAAAAGGGTCAATCCATGTATTATGAGGCTGAAGAATTTATTCGCCTTATTAAATCTGGTGAGAAGGAATCTTCCATCAACTCTCTTAGTGCTTCCCTGCAAACAATGGAGCTAATAGAAGAAGCCCGATCACAAATAGGTCTTGTTTACCCGGCAGACCAAAGGTAACCTATACTCCTGAAAGAATCGCCTGTTGCATATGGGCGGTTCTTTTTTATTTATTTTCATTTAACTTAAGGTAAAACTATGATGACATCTTTCGTTCCTTTTTCTGGTTAGAGAAGTCCTCATTGCATGGATGAAGACATCTCTCGTTCCTAATTGTGCGTAGACAGGTCCTCATCGCATGGATGAAGACATCTCTCGTTCCAAATTGTGCGTAAACAGGTCCTCATCGTATGGATGAAGACATCTCTCGTTCCTATTTGTGCGTAAACAGGTCCTCATCGCACGGATGAAGACATCTCTCGTTCTTTTTTGTGCGTAGACAGGTCCTCATCGCACGGATGAAGACATCTCCCCTTCCATTTTCATGCTAGAAAGGTCTTCATAATTACCACAACCATAATCAAGGGGTAAAATTAGAATTTTCAAACAAAAATCCTACCTTTTCCACTCTAGTATTGGTATAGTATGAAGTACAAAGAATAAAGGAGTGTGCCATGATATATAAACCTCGGACTAAACCTCGCGAGTTAGAAGTGTATCATTTACTTAATTCTCGCAAAAATCTACTTGATAATGAGAGGAAGCACCTTTATGCCCTTCAAAAAGGGTACGAGGGAGAATTGCTATTTGATAACTTAACTTCTTCAGTTATTACAGCTGAATGTCTCATTCTCAACGACTTACTTCTTCCCCACAACAAAAACACTTTTCAAATTGACTCACTGATCATTGCCCCAGAGACCATTTACATAATTGAAGTGAAAAATTTCGAAGGGGATTATTTTTATGAACAAGACCGCCTTTATACAAGGGTTCCACCACATTCTGAAGTAACCAACCCGCTTATTCAACTTAATAGAAGTGAGTCTTTGTGTCGACAACTGCTACAACAGCTCGGTAGTGATATGACTATTCAATCATTCGTAGTGTTCGTAAACCCCGAATTCACGCTATATCAAGCACCCATCAACAAGCAAATCGTGTACCCAGGTCAGATTAATAGATTCCTAAAAAGCATTCATACTTCGTCTTTAAAACTAGATAATAACCACTACGTTCTTGCAGACAAACTTAAGTCTCTTCATAACCCTAATGCTCCATTTTATTTTCCACCTTCATATCAATATGATGAGCTACAAAAAGGTGTCCCTTGCTCGTATTGTGACTCGCTAGAATTTACTACTAAGGGAGCTTACTGTTATTGTTTGGTGTGCTCGAAAAAAGAAACGATGGAAAAACGTATTCTACAAATTGTTCATCATTTTACTATGCTGTTTCCTGAGATGAAAATTACTACAAATGCGATTTTTGACTGGGGTAATAGGAAAATTTCAAAGCGGGCTATCAGGCGAGTGCTACAAAAACATTTGAACACTAAAGGTGTCCACCAGTGGAGTTATTATGAGTTTTGATAATGTATCGTAATAATATAGGTTTTTAGAATAGTAAGCGAGGAGGGAGAGTAGTCCATCTTCGCTTTTTTAATTGCTAAAACACCACTTTAATAAAAGATGAAGACATCAGTGAAACAGAAGACATCTCTCGTTCCATTTTCCTGCTAGACAGGTCCTCATACCACGAATGAAGACACCCCATGTCCCTTTTTCACCCAAGACAGGTTCTCATACCACGAATGAAGACATCCCGCGTTCCTTTTCCCTGCTAGACATGTCCTCATAGCACGAATGAAGACATCCCACCACGAAAGGTCCTCATCGCACGAATGAAAGTCTTCTCCTCCAGCAGGGGCCCATCAAAAACTAGTGTTTATAGCATATTATTAATAGTTTTACGCCTATTTTGCTAAATCTAGTAAAAATGGACGTTTGCTAGAGGACATGCGTCCACTCTCTTCTCTCGTAAATACATAGTATGTGGTAGATAAGAAAAAGGGGGTGTAAGAATGGCAGATAGCAAAGATATGCAACGAGAGATTTCAAAACTCACCCAGGCAACAACAAACATGATGCTTCAAAATGTTTTAAAGAAACACAATGTGAAACTAAGTGGAGATAACTTCTCCAAAGAGCAAAAAGCGCAGCTGAAGAAATTGGTTGCAGACATCCAGGATTCTTTCGGGAAAATGGAAAAACTTCAAAAAGAAGAAAAAAAATAAAAAATTTATCAAAATGGGGGATTTAAATAATGAGTAAAGATTGGTTATTCGGTGGAAGAAGCTGTGGCTATGATCATGGCTGTGGAAATAATGGTGAATGGAATGCTTTAGCAGCAGGAAGCAGACATCCACTTGACAATGATGGTGTAGCTCAAGAGGCTGACCAAGTAAACAAAATGATTCAAAAATCTTATGAGCAAATTGTTATTAAGGATTCTTGCGATATTGAAGTAACAACTACTGACACAAAAATTGCTGTTTCTCTTCAAGCTGCAATACAAGCTGCAATCGCTCTAGTAATCAGTGTAAGTATCGCAGACAGCAACAAAGCAGAGCAAGTAATCCAAGAATTGCTTCAAAGCTCCAAATCCGTACAAGTAAATCAACAACAAACGTATATTCAAAACTCTCGTGGTGTAAGAGTAACAACTACAGACACTGACCTGGTACTAAACATCCAGCTACTTCTTCAACTATTGATTGCACTTGTTGTAGCTGTAGACATCTTATAATCTTGCTGAAGACTTGCCCGCTTCAGCCAAAGTTTTCAAAAAAAACACCTGCCATGTAACACTCCTTCTTATCTAAAATGCCGGAAAAACACCTGCAATTCCTGCCAAAGCATATCATAGCCTCCTTGCTATACCCATCTTACACCACACCTACAAATAGTTCGGAAAAGTGAAGACCAGAAAGTTGGTCTTCTTTTTATTGTTTGCTGGAATGACAAATCTAGTCTTTTGCCTAGTTTTCTTAAAAACACGCGCAAATCCATGTCTCTCTCATAAGATAGTGTAGTTAAATAACCTATTTTACAAAGGAGTTAAGTTATGACAGAGAAAAATAACAACCTGCTACCCACCCCTAAATTATACAATCAGACGAAATCAATCGCGTCCAACCAGCAGGAATATCGAAAAAACTATTTAACAGATATATTAAAGCAACAGGAAGAAACGAATTTGACTGTTTCTAGAACAGTTAACAAGATTAATGAAAATTTACAACATAGTATGTCTACCCAGGATAAGAATCATCAACTTCTACTGGATAAGTTATACTCTCAGGAAAAAAATCAACAAGATTTATCTGAAATGATAGCCACTCAAGATTTAAATGTCCGGCAGGTATTTGACAAAGTACTTGTGCACGAAAAAAATCATGAGGATCTTACACTAAAACTAAATGATCAGGATAAAAATTATGCACAACTCCTAGAACTATTAAAAGTTCAGTCATTATTAAGTGAAGAACTTCAAGAGAATATCGCATCACATGAAGAAAGCAGTAAGAAGGTAGATCAAAGACTGGATAAATTGGAAGTGTCATTGGAAGAAGAAAAACTATTGAGTCAGGCTACGATAGATCAGTTGGCATTCCAAGAAAATCTGACCCGCGGCATCCACACCAAGTTAGAGAAATATGAAGAATTGTATGAAGACATTCAATCAAAGTTACATGATCAGGAACATTTTTACCAAGAAATAAATAATAAATTACAGGTTCAAGAAATGTTTCACAAGTCGGTACTCGAGCGAATGGATAGCCAAGATATTGCCTCCCAAAAAATTGCCGAACAGCTTAACGCCTTGAGACAAACACTAGTGGATAAATTGGAAACCGCCATTTCTTCCATTGACAGTAAATATAAGCAAACACTCCACTATTTAAGTGGAAGTATGATCGGGTTAAAAGAAAGAATTATTCAAAAGCCTCCTGTTGAAAACGAAAATAATGAAATCAAAAAAGTAGAAGTGAAGCAAGAGTAGTCTTCGGGCTGCTCTCTTTTTTCGTTTGATTTTTCTGAAGATTCATACTAATATTTAACTAGCACTTACTTTTCTATTATGGAGGTTTGGACGATGGCAGAGTTAGTACATAAAACAATAGGTCAACTATTGGATGAAACCGTATCACGTTACCCTGATAAAGAAGCTGTAGTATATGTGGAGACAGGATTACGTTATAGTTATCAGGAATTTCAGCAAATCTGTAATCAAGTGGCGAAAGGTTTAATGAATCTAGGAATTAAAAAAGGAGATCATATTGCCGTTTGGGCAACGAATAAACCTGAATGGTTAATCATCCAATACGCGAGTGCTAAAATTGGGGCTGTTTTAGTTACAGTAAATACTAGCTATCAATCAAAGGAACTCGAATATCTTTTACGTCAATCAGAATCCACCACCCTACTTCTAATGGACAACTTTAAAGGAGTAAGCTATTTGGATATGCTTCAAGAATTATGTCCAGAGCTTGCAAGCAGTGTTCCCGGAGAACTAGCATCTACTCGTTTACCTAAATTAAAGAATGTCATTTATATGGGCAGCGAAAGTCACCCTGGTATGTTCACATGGGATGACTTGTTGAATAATTCATTCACTATAGCCGATGACGAATTAATGGCCAGGCAAAACAGTACAAATTATGAAGATGTCATTAACATGCAATATACATCTGGGACAACAGGCTTCCCAAAAGGAGTCATGCTCACCCACTCCAATATCATCAACAATGCCATTAATGTGGCGGAATGCCAAAAGCTTACCTCTGAAGATAAAATATGCATTCCGGTACCTTTTTTCCACTGCTTTGGATGTGTAATGGGCACCTTGGCTGCTGTGGCTAAAGGAGCGACGATGGTTCCTCTGGTTATGTTTGATCCACTATTAGTTTTGAAAGCGGTGGAACAAGAAAAATGTACGGCGCTTTACGGAGTTCCAACTATGTTTATCGCGGAACTAAATCACCCTGACTTTGAAAAATACGATTTATCCAGTCTACGAACCGGTATCATGGCAGGGTCTCCTTGTCCAACGGAAATTATGAAACGAGTGGTTCATGATATGGGAGCAAAGGAAATTACTATCGCATATGGGCAAACCGAGGCCTCCCCTGTCATTACACAAACACGCCCATACGACAGCATTGAGAGAAGAGTTTCGACTGTTGGAAGCGCTTTAGATAATGTGGACGTAAAAATTATTGATCCTGCAACAGGTGAACATGTGCCAAATGGAGTCCAAGGCGAGCTTTGTACCAGAGGTTACCTTGTCATGAAAGGCTACTATAATATGAAGGACCAAACGAAAGATGCCATTGATAGCGAAGGCTGGCTTCATACTGGGGACCTCGCGACTATGGACGATGATGGGTATGTCGTCATTACAGGCAGACTAAAGGATATGATTATCCGTGGCGGAGAAAATATTTATCCCCGTGAGATTGAGGAATTTTTATACTCCCATCCGAAAATTTTTGATGTGCAAATTGTAGGAGTTCCAGATGAAAAGTTTGGCGAGCAGGTTGCTGCTTTCATTAAAGTTAAGCCAGGCGAAAGTTTAAACAGCCAAGAAGTGAAAGACTACTGCACTGGGAAAATATCTAAATATAAAATACCTTACTATGTAGAGATTGTAGACGAGTACCCAATGACAGCATCTGGAAAGATCCAAAAATTCAAACTAAGAGAACATGCCGTAAATACACTTGTGAAAATATAAATCGGTAAGGGGTATTATATGTACCCCTTACTGTTTTATTTTCTTGAATTCACTATTTCATCAATGGTACTAATAACTGTCTCCATATCCCTTCTGCTCACATCAAAATGAGTGGTAAGTCGAACCAACGTAGGTCCAAACGTAACAGCCAAAACACCCTTCTCTTTTAATGCATGTACAAACTGATCTGCCTTCATGGCCAAACCGGCTACATCCACCACCACAATATTCGTATCAACCGCATTTACTATTGTCAAAGGGTTCATCCCCCTTAAACCATCAGCAAGAAACTTGGCATTTTCATGATCCTCTGAAAGTCTTTCTGTCATTTGAGTTAAAGCTATTAACCCAGGTGCCGCAATAATTCCAACTTGCCTCAATCCCCCACCTAGGCGCTTTCTCCATTTTCTCGCTCGTTTAATGAAACCGTTAGATCCGGCAATGATCGAACCAACCGGTGCACCCAAACCTTTGGACAAACATATTTGTACCGTATCGCAATGCTTGGTGAACTCTCGAATAGATAAGCCAGTACTTGCAGCGGCATTAAATAATCGGGCTCCATCCACATGAACAGGTATAGCATGTCTTTGTGCTACTTTAAAGATTTCTGCCATGTTTGATACAGGCACCACTGCCCCGCCAGCACGATTATGTGTGTTTTCTATACAAATTAGACCTGTTTCAGGAAAGTGTTGATCTTCTCCACGTATAGCAGATTCTATATCTTGTGGATTCATTATCCCGTTTACACCTGGAATGGTTCTGGTTTGAACTCCTGCCAATGCGGCAACAGCACCAGATTCGTAATAAAAAATATGAGACTCTGCTTCTAGTAATATCTCATTTCCTGGACGGCAATGCGTCAATACCGCGATTTGATTTCCTTGTGTTCCGCTCGTAACAAACAGTGCGGCTTCTTTTCCCAGAATTTCTGCCGCTTTTTCTTCTAAAAGTGTAACCGTCGGATCTTCTCCGTATACATCATCTCCAACTTCTGCTTCATACGATGCCTTTCTCATTTCTTTAGTGGGTTTTGTTACAGTATCACTTCTTAAATCAATCATCATGTTAATCCCCTTCTCTATTTTTCTTACAGTTTACCAGAATCTTAATTATTTCGCATTCCGTAAAATAATCTACCATCAACCTTCCTTCACGTGCTATGATTATTTAATATACATATGTTGGCTTTTCCTAACCACATTCATCAAAGGAGTTCATTTTATTATGCAGGCACAAAAAGTCAAATTTGCGACTTCAAATCCCGAAAGTTCCACGGTCTATCCGATTCTTTTTATTATAGGTCTTGTCCACCTGTTAAATGATGCATTACAATCTGTGGTACCGGCCTTATTCCCCGTTTTGCAAAATTCCATGGGGCTGTCCTTTACACAACTGGGACTGATTGCATTTGCCTTAAATGCTACATCTTCGCTTATTCAACCCGTTGTGGGAATTATTACAGATAAGAGACCTTCTCCATATGCCCTGCCAATTGGACTTACTTTTTCCTTATTCGGAATTATCGGTTTGGCATTGGCACCAAGCTTTTGGGTGATTATTATTTCAGTATTGTTCATAGGATTAGGCTCTGCCGCCTTCCACCCTGAAGGTTCCCGCGTTGCCTATATGGCGGCAGGAAACCGCAGAGGGCTGGCACAGTCCATTTACCAGGTAGGAGGCAATTCAGGTCAGGCTTTAGCGCCGTTGATGGCAGCTTATATCCTGTTGCCACTCGGACAAAAAGGCGTATTATGGTTTACAATTGTTGCCGCTGCAGCTGTGATATTACTTTTATACATCGCTGCATGGTACAAACAACAAATACCAAATACAAACAGACCGTCAAAGCAAAAGAAAACTATCACAGTTAAATCAACTGATAAATCCATTGGTAATAGACGGATTATCACCTTTTCCATCTGTTTGCTAATTTTTCTAGTATTTGCTCGCTCATGGTTCCATGCAGGTATCACCAACTTCTATGCTTTTTATGCCATAGAGAACTACGGCATACCTATTGCTGACTCACAAATATATATTTTTGTGTTCTTAGGTGCCGGTGCTGTGGGTACATTTTTCGGAGGACCATTGGCAGATCGTTTCGGGAAAAGGCTGGTGATTTCCCTTTCTATGCTGGGGTCCGCTCCACTTGCATTGTTACTGCCTTTTGTAGGTCCCACACTTGCCTATGTACTTGTTGCCATAATTGGATTCATCATCCTTTCTAGCTTTTCGGTAACGGTAGTGTACGCTCAAGAGCTGGTTCCTGGCCGAATAGGCTTGGTTTCCGGGCTAATTGTAGGTCTTGCTTTTGGTATGGGGGCCGTGGGGTCTGTTGCGCTTGGAGTTCTAGCAGATTGGGTCGGGTTAACAAACACCATTATATTTACTGTTTGTCTACCTTTTATTGGGTTGTTAACGTTCTTACTTCCTAGTGATCAGAAAGTCAGAGAAATGCATAACTAAAGGAAAGAAAGGGTCCCTGTTGACCCTTTCTTTTCTTTTGCCTATACTTGTTTAAGTGCTTAAAGATACCTAGCGAAAATGGTGATAAAAATGGATTTCGATATCAAGTCATTAGCCTTTTACCTGATTGAAGTAGAAGGCAGTGGAGATAACGCCAAGAAACAATATAAACCAATGGCAGTATTAGATGAAACTACATATGAAGAAAGTGCATTAAAACCTTTCCTAGACGGGGAATTGATGAAAATCACCAAAAGGAAGGTAGATCGACATCCTAAAAATGAACAAGTACCAACGAAGATTGGGAGATTCATGGTGGAACCTGGGTATGACCTTGGCTCAAACCCCAACTTTAACCAATTTAATCGGATTAAACAGGCCGAAAGCTTAGAAGCATTTTCTTCTGCGGCAGATGAAATAGCATCCACCTATACAGATACAACGGCGGTAAGAGGTGGCGTACTAATTGTCACCAGGGCTAAATTAAACAAATATTTTGATGAGCATTTTGTATTTATTTTAAAATGTGACTTTGAAACAAAAAGTCGCTTCCATCACAAATGAACAGACGCTGATTCATAATGTCCAAATGGCCATCACTACAAAAAACATGAAGTCCATCCAGTATCCGTTTATGGTAGAGGATGGAATGATAGAAGAAGGAGAATTAAAGATTCATCAGTCATCTCACTCCCGTTACTTTGAAGATTTCCTGAAGTATGTAGAATATGGAGAGTCGATGCCAGAAATCATTAAAAACCAAGTGATGGGGATGGTCCACCAAGAAATTTCCGAAACCTATCATGATGAAAGCGAAGAAAAAGAAAAAGTGGAGCAAGCAATGGAAGCCTGGGCTACATCACCGAAACGCGAACTTCAAGAACGTTGGTCCGACGAGCAAGTGATAGAAGCTTCTTCCTCTATCATTGAACAGACACCTGACATAGAACTAAGATTCAAGCTAGATCATATTTCTGTGAAAGGCTTGCTGGCAGACTTTGGTGAAAATGTTCATATAGCGAAAATCAATAACCGGTATGTGGTTCTTCTTGAAGGCGATTATCTGCAATTCGAAAAGAATGTTTCACCAGTTGAGATGTTGAAACCGAGTGAATTGACGATGATTTTAGAGCGGTTAAATAAAAAATACAGTTCCTAACCTTACTTCTAGGAATAATTTAAACAAGTTCTGAGAGAATAAGGACAAATACCTTTTAGGGGTGACCATCATGGATTGGATGTCCATCATTCGGTATGCTTGTTCTATCACCGGAATCATTTGTCTTGGCTTCACGTATAAACATATGTTAAAAAGCTCACGCGAAAAAGGGAAATCTATGGATAGGAAATAAGGAAAGTTAATTAAGAACCATATGTTCTTGTTGAAATTAAAATCCCTAGTTTATTGGTTTATCGCCGCTGTTCCTTTCCGCAAATGGCTTCGCTTTCCGCGGGACGGTGCTTGAGCCTCCTCGCTGCGCTGTGGGGTCTCAAGCTACCGTTACTCCCCCGCTGGAGTCTCCGCCATTTGCTCCAATTCACAGCTAGAAATTACGTAAAGGTTTGTTAATGCCTTTACAGTTAACTCAATTAGAAGGTTTTTGAAACTTAAGTTCAACGAAGTAACCTTGTTGATTGAAGTGGAAGGCGCGCAGACTCCCGCGGGAGGAAGGGACTGGTGAGACCCCGGAAGGCGAAGCCTGAGGAGGCTCACGGACCGCCCGCAGGCAAGCGAAGCGCCTGGAACGGAAATCAACTGGACTTATGATTATCATTAAAAAAAGGCGGGGAATATCTCCCTGCCTTCTTCTTATTTTACCGGAGTCTCGAATAATTCAATCCATTCACCATCTGGCCCTGCAAAAAAGATATATCTCGCTCCATTTGGAAGCGTCGTGATCTCCTGTTCGATAAACGTAACATCCAAGCCTTTCAACCTCTCATGCTCTGCATCTACATCATCCACTGTTAATGCTATATGATGCACTTTTCCTTCTACAGGCAAATCGTCATTATAGCCTTGAATAAGCTCTAATTCCGTTTCATCACTTTCATTAAATCCAAGAAATGCAAGCTTAATCTCCCCATTTGGATGATCTAACTGCCCCTTTAAGGAGAACCCAACTATCTTCGTATAGAATTCAATGGATGTCTGAATATCTTTCACCATAATCCCAACATGTTCTAACCGTTTAATAGCCATATTTCATCTCTCCCACCATCTATATGTTAGTTTGTTTTTAATCTTCTAATGTTTTCTACAAGGAAATTGACATACTCCTCGTCATTAACTAACCATGCTGCATATTTTCTTTTAATAAATGTTTCTGCTTCCTGAAAAGAAGAAAAAGTTGTATCCAAATACTTTTCCTTGTTTTCTACCTTCCATGTCCCGTCTTCTTTCGGTAAAAGAAACAATGTTCCTTTTTCTTTTGAATCATACAACACACCATTAGGTGATTCTTTTACATTGAAAACATTGTGAGGCGCGTCTTGTTTGAGAGGATTTAACGGGAATGCTTCCGCTACAAAAAGCTTGTACGCCTGCTCATTTAAACTACAACCAGATGCCTTAGCATGGCCTCCCCCATCAAATTTACCGGCCACTTGTGAAACGTCGACATTATCATGTATGGTTCGCAAGCTAATACGTTTACTTCCCATATTAATCATAGCTATATAGTCCAGATGGGGGTTTTCCTTCCCTAAAACGTTTCCAAGTTCCGAAAGAAATGATTCTGCGTGCACAATTCCGACCCAATAATCACCGACTGGCTTTTGAATAATCTCTCTGCGTTTTTTTCGCAAATACCTTTCCAGTTTTTGCTCTTCCATATCAAGGATTTGTGTTTCAAAATCATCAAAATCGAATTTGCCGGCACCTGTTAACTTCTGAAGCATTCTCGCTTCAAAGTCATCAATAGAAATCATGTACAAGAGGTCGTTCAACCTTTTTGCCTTTGTATTATTATTTCGATCCCATTCCCACGTATCATACTGACGTATCAATTCAACTACTTCATCTAGTGGTTCAGTTCGGGCTATTAAATCCTGCTCTAATAAATATTCATAGAATAAAGAAGTGGCACTTGTCAGTCTGCCATCCTCATATTCAACAGTAACAGAAGCCCAACTATATTCATTTAGATGCATGGCAGTTTTATGATGATCGATAAATTGAACAAATCCATCTTGCTGTTTTGCAAAATGCTCGAGTTTTTTGGCGTTCTCCTCATTTACTGATAAATCTGTTATGTATATTTGATGCCGCGGTGTTGCTTCTTCCATAAACTCCGCAACCTGATAATTTAAACTCCCTACTGAATTATAATGAACCTTAACTTTCTCGTTAAACGCAAGCTTGGCCAATATCCCGCAGCCTACCCCATCCAAGTCATTGTGTGTAAAAAGATGAATCAATTGTAGTCCCCCTTGTTCATAATGGGTAAGCATTTACACCACCCTCACTTACTTTGTATATTCTTCTCCCCAGTACTCTTTTATATGAGCATCTCTTCCTGATTCTTGACGTTCTTGTTTATATTTTTCAGGATTTTTCTTATAAAACTTTTGATGATATTCTTCTGCTTCATAAAAAGGGGTTGCCGGTTTAATTTCAGTAACAATTGGCTTTTTATATCTTCCGCTTGCTTCTAATTCCTGTTTAGTTTTCTCTGCAAGCTTTCGCTGTTCCTCATTATGATAGAAAATAGCCGTTCGGTACTGACTGCCTCTATCAAAAAATTGCCCTTCATCATCTGTCGGATCAATTTGTGGCCAGTATAACTCCAATAATTTTTCATAAGGGAAAAGTTCAGGGTTGAATTCAATCTGGACTGCTTCATAATGACCTGTTGTCCCTTTTTTTATATCTTCGTATGTAGGATTGGAGACGTTACCGCCCGTGTAACCGGAAATTACTTTTTCAATGCCAGGCATCTCGTCAAAGGGTTTGACCATACACCAAAAACATCCTCCAGCAAAGGTAGCGAGTTTTGTTTTGTTAGTTGTCATAATGTCGTATTCCTCCATCTTTAATGTGTGTTTGTTGGAATTTTACACTAACTACCTAGTAGTTACAATAACTACGCTCAAATACACCGTTATTAGTTTACATAATAATGTTATATAACACCTTATATAAATTAAATAGTCAAACATTTTAATGATGGCGTTTACAATGATTTACACTTCGCTAAGATTATTGTACGATAATTCTTTATGTGAAAAATGATCGATAGGAGTCTGATTAATAAAATGATAGAACAATTTTCAAATATTGAATTGATCAATCAGTTTTGGCTGATACTTTTCTTCCTTGTCCCTATAGTATTGGTATCAAGGATGGTTGTGGCAGGAACTAGGTTTTCCCCCATTCTTATTATTGTAATACTTGGGTTAGGATTGGGCTATTTACTTGTAAACACAGGGGTTGCGACACCTGGTTTAGTTGAATACCCTTTTATTGACCTTATGGCGAGAACTACCATTATCGCCTTGACCGTATCTTTTTTCGTAGGCGGTCAAGAACTACGAAAAATATTAGGTAATAAAGACTTGGATGTGGAAGATACGGTTGTCGTATCAGATGAAGAGACTTTCTTAGGTACTTCAAGAACACAATTTTTCTTTATCGTCCGTGCCTTCTTCCTATTATTTGGCCTAGAAGGAATCACGAGGATGATTCTTTCAGATGGTACTCAAAGTTTTGATAGTGTTTATCCATTGATTGCTTATATTGGAATTATCGGTTCCGTCCTATTTATTGATAACAAAGCTAAACTTCAGAATAAGAAGCAGTACATGAATAAAGGGATCGTAGAAATGGTAGCGATTATCCTGTTACTTGTAATTTCATATCATATTGCTATGTGGATAAAGCCAATAATTGCTTTGCCACAAATCTTCTTTGCTATGATGATTGCGGCTGCTTTAGGCGCAGTTTTCTATAATTGGAGTTTTGGACCAACCATCCGTGCATTATTGATTGCAGGTATCCCGGTTGTATTGGCGGCCAACTTTATGGTTGGTGGTTCGCGTATAGGCGACGCTTTTGCCATTGATGGGATGAATGCAGTATTGGCCTATGGATTCTTCGGCCAATTGTTCTGGATGTTTGGTGGAATTGCATTGATTATGTTCTTTGCTAAAAACGCCAATACAAGAAACCTTGCTCCTGGTATGGCAGGTTCTCTATCGCATTCTGGTTTAACAGGTGCTTGTACAGCAGGTGATTTTGGAAAAACTGCTGCAAAACGTGCTCCAATCATGATTAACATCCCGTTTTTCGGTCATATATTTGTTTTTTCTGTACTTGCTATAAGTGCAGAAAGAGGCAGTCTTTGGATACTTCCTTCTATGTTAATTGTTGCGGTCGGTGTTGGTTTAACGATACTAGCATTGGTCAACTTAAGAAAAGCTAATGGAGAGGATAAAAAAGAAGTAAAAGCATTGATGCAGTTCTCTTTCGGCTGGCAAATGTGTGCGGTATTCGGTGGATTGGCTTTACTGAGTCTAAGCACGATGTCTATTGACTACGCTGCTATGGCTCAATCTTCTGCTATTTCTCATTTTGGCTTATTTGCCGCTATTCAAGGAGAGATGTTTGGTGCTGATGCTGCCGCTTTAATCCCTTTCATTTTCTCGATGCCATTCTTGGTTCACCCGCTTGTATTCTTCATGTTTGGAAAAGCAATGGAGAACAATGGTGAGATGCCAATAAAACCTGTTTATACTTTGGCTTTACTAGGTGTTGTCGGTGTAGCTTACGCTATATTCTTTGTATAAAGCATTAAAAAGGCGATCGGTTTTGACCGAGCGCCTTTTTGTTTATTGCATTTTCTTATTATAATAGTCTACCGAATACTGGGCGCCTTCACTGACCATATTGTTATCTTGGATATCTTCTGGATCTGGGTTCCCTGCTTTTTCAATTGGCAAATCCGTTTTTCTAAATTTTAATGGCACTAGTTTATTTTTAACTTTTTTAGAGTATTGAACAATCTTTTCTCTGTATGGCTTGTATGCTAATAATCCTGCTCCGGTGAGGCTAGCGGCTCCTGCCACGATTAAAGGTTTCTTTAGTTGACGAGCATTCATCATAAACGCCTCCTGTTTAATAATTTTATCTATAAACTTGATATTCCCGACAAGATAAATACTAAACATGTAAACACGCTTAATTGAATATATTTATTTTATTTCATGCTTTGCCATTACAGCTTTTATGGCTATATAATCAACCTCGTCAGGCAAATTTTCTTTTATGGGCTTCAGCTTTTCAGTGCCCACTTCCTCGATTACTTTAATAATTTCTTCCTCATAATCTTTTGGTATAAAAGAATCCCAATCTACCTCTACACCTTCATCACTTGCACATTTAAAGAGGTGGTTCTGGATAGTGATAAGACTCATATCACGTTCCTTTGCTATTTCTTTAAAAGTCATGCCTTCTTCTTGTAACAGTCTATAAGTAAACATATGACTTGTTTCTCCTGGATTCATGGGAATGACCGGCTTTTTGACCTTTTTGGTTGTAGCTTCTTTTTTAACCGGATTTGTGTTAGACACATCTTCTCCCATAAATCTGCCTATCTCACGCAAAAACAACTCTCCATACTTCTCGAACTTTAAAGATCCTACCCCTTTAATATCCATCATGGCAGATTCGTCTTTCGGGAGAACCTCGCTCATTTCTCTTAACGTGCTGTCAGAGAAAATAACATAGGGAGGTACACCCTCTTCTTTTGATAAGTTTCTTCGTAACTCACGTAACATCTCAAACAATTCATTATCTTCCACGACAGATTTAACTTGCTCTTTCACTTTAAAAAGGACTTTTTCTTTTCCTTTTAAAACAGGAACAGCACGTGCACCTAATTTTACGATAGGATATTGCCCTTCAGTAAGGATTAAATATCCCTCTGCAATCAAAATATTAATAAGGTCTACCAATTCCTTTTCTGTATAGCTATTCATTAATCCGTAGGTTGGCAAGCTATCAAAACGGAATTGTTGGATACGCTTATCTTTTGAACCTTTTAACACTTTAGCAACCAAGATCGCCCCAAATCTTTCATTCATTCGATGAATACAGCTAAATATCTTCTGTGCTTCAAGTGTAATATCCTGCTCAACGAAGTCTGAGGAACAGTTACTGCACTTGCCGCAAATGAGATTTGTCTCTTGACCAAAATAGTTTACTATATATGCTTGCAGGCAACGTTGCGTATAGCTATAATCCATCATCGCTTGAAGCTTTTTATATTCCTGCATCTTGCGTTCTGGTGAGCGGATGCTCTCTTCGATTAAAAACTTCTGAATCTGGATATCCCTGGCATTGAATAGGAGAATGCACTCACTTTCTTCTCCATCCCTCCCTGCTCTTCCGGCTTCTTGATAATAAGACTCTACATTTTTCGGCATATTGTAATGAATAACAAACCTTACATTAGACTTATCTATCCCCATGCCAAACGCATTTGTGGCTACCATCAGTTTGAGGCGGTCATGAAGAAAATCTTCCTGATATTCTTTCCGTTCCTCTTCTGAAAGACCTGCATGATACTTACCAATCTTGTAACCTTTCTTAGTCAAGGAGGAGAATATCTGATCGACTTCTTTTCTGGTCGTTGCATAGATTATCCCCGATTCTTCCTTGTTCGCTTTCAGGAATTTTTCTAAATAATTGTCCTTATTTTGCCCGCGTAAGACAGAAAATGTCAGGTTATCCCTTGAAAAGCCGGTTACATATGTATGTTCTGGGGTTATACCAAGCATTAATTGGATGTCTTCTATAACCTGTTCCGTTGCTGTCGCTGTAAAAGCGGTTATGATTGGGTTTCCTGGTATCCGTTTGATAAAGGAACCCACTTCACGATAGCTTGGCCTAAAATCGTGCCCCCATTGGGACATACAATGCGCTTCATCAATTGCAACAATCGAAACCTCAATAGCTGATAAAATCGATTGAAATTCATAGCTTTCGAGTCTTTCTGGTGCAAGGTATAACAATTTAATTTCGCCGTGTTCTACCTGTTGAACTCTTTCTCTAATTTCTCCTGCGTTCAATGAACTATTAATATATGTCGCCTGTACTCCGGCATTAAGTAAGGAATCCACTTGGTCTTTCATTAAAGAGATTAAGGGGGAGATGACAATCGTCAGGCCACTTGCTAGGAGAGCTGGCACTTGATAGCAAATAGACTTCCCTCCGCCTGTAGGCATTACTCCTAGTGTATTGGATTCATTTAAAATACTTCCAATAATTTTTTTCTGGCCAGGTCTAAAATCTTCATAGCCAAAGTATTCTTTCAATATAATTTTTCCTTGTTCGTACATAGTACACCTCGTTTAATATGGAAAATGTTTTTGAAGGTTATTGGAGTTAGATAGATGAAGGAGTATTCTTAGTTTCCATTTCATTTTAACTGAACAAAGGGTGACCTGCAACCAAAGTGAGGTTGACTCAAATAACCGTTATGGATGATGAAAATTCTTTTCCCTTGCATTTTATTATCAGAATGTTTAAAATTCATTATACAATAGGTTGTCTAACCTCTTTTTTTCGTTTTAAATTGTATGCGCTTACATATTGAGGTTTTGAATGATAATCTATTAATCTATTTCGAGGAGGAATTTTCAAATGATTTATGCTAACCCAGGTGAAAAAGATTCAAAAGTTACTTATAAAAATCGATATGACAACTATATTGGTGGCGAATGGGTTGCTCCAGTCAAAGGTGAATACTTTGAAAACGTCACTCCTGTTACAGGTCAAGTATTTTGTGAAGTTGCCCGTTCTACTGCAGAAGATATTGAATTGGCATTAGATGCAGCACATAAAGCAAAGTCAGCTTGGGGACAAACTTCCGTAGCTGAAAGAGCTAACATTCTTAATAAAATTGCTGACCGTATGGAAGAAAACTTGGAGATGCTGGCAGTTGCGGAAACGTGGGAGAACGGAAAACCAGTTCGTGAAACGATGGCAGCAGACCTCCCTCTTGCGGTTGATCACTTTAGATATTTTGCAGGTTGTATTAGAGCTCAAGAAGGCTCTCTTGGAGAAATTGATAATGACACGATTGCTTACCACTTCCATGAACCGCTTGGAGTAGTTGGTCAAATTATCCCATGGAACTTCCCATTATTAATGGCCACTTGGAAGCTAGCTCCAGCTCTTGCTGCTGGTAACTGTGTCGTGTTAAAGCCTGCTGAGCAGACACCTGCTTCCATCATGGTACTAACAGAACTGATTTCAGATCTTCTCCCTCCAGGCGTGTTGAATATTGTAAATGGATTCGGTGTTGAAGCTGGAAAACCTTTGGCCTCCAGTGACCGTATTGCAAAGATTGCCTTTACTGGAGAGACGACAACAGGACGACTTATTATGCAATATGCTTCTCAAAACATTATTCCAGTAACGCTTGAGCTTGGAGGAAAGTCTCCAAACATCTTCTTTGAAGACGTATTGGCTGCCGATGATGATTTCTTTGATAAAGCAGTCGAAGGCTTTGTTATGTTTGCACTCAACCAAGGAGAAGTATGTACATGCCCTTCCCGTGCCCTGATTCATGAATCTATTTATGATAAGTTTATGGAGCGTGCACTTGAGCGAGTATCTCAGATCAAACAAGGTAACCCTCTTGATACGGAAACGATGATAGGTGCTCAGGCCTCGTCTGAACAGTTAGAGAAAATCCTCTCCTATCTCGAAATTGGGAAAGAAGAAGGTGCAGAGCTTCTTGCTGGTGGGGAACGAAATATGCTTGAAGGCGACCTTGCGAATGGTTATTATGTGAAACCTACCGTTTTTAAAGGCAATAATAAGATGAGAATTTTCCAGGAAGAGATTTTTGGACCAGTAGTGTCTGTGACCACGTTCAAAACGCCGGAAGAAGCTTTGGAAATTGCGAATAATAGTCTTTACGGTCTTGGAGCAGGAGTTTGGACTAGAGACGTTAATACTGCCTATCGTTTTGGTCGCCAAATTGAAGCAGGTCGCGTGTGGACAAACTGCTATCATGCCTACCCTGCCAACGCGGCATTTGGTGGATACAAAATGAGTGGAATCGGCCGTGAAAACCATAAGATGATGCTTTCCCACTACCAGCAAACGAAGAATCTTTTAGTAAGCTACAGTCCAAAAAAATTAGGATTCTTTTAAAATGGAAAAAGTACTGGCTACCGAAGCTGCCCTTGAACTGATTGAAAAGCTAGTAGGCAAACATGGACCTGTACTATTCCATCAATCTGGGGGCTGTTGCGATGGCAGCTCTCCTATGTGCTATCCAAAAGAAGACTTTATGATTGGAGATTCTGATGTTCTTCTTGGCGAAATAGGCTGTGCTCCCTTCTACATGAATAAAAAGCAGTATGAGTATTGGAAACATACACAGCTAATTATTGATGTTGTACCTGGAAGAGGTGGCATGTTCTCCCTAGAAGGTCCAGAAGGTGTGCGTTTCCTAACCAGATCAAAAGTTTTCCCAAAATAACGAAAGGCGTCCGCTTATGGACGCCTTTTTCCAAAGTTATGGAAGTATATATACACAGTTGATTTCCGTTCCAGGCGCTTCGCTTGCCTGCGGGCGTCTACGCGCCTTCCACTCCAATCAACAAGGTGCGCCTTCATTCACCTTAAGGCCAAAAAGCTATTTTACCGAGGGAACTGAAAAAACTCTAATTTAACGTAATTTCCAGCTGTGGATTGGAGCAAATGGCAAAGACTCCTGCGGGGGGTAACGGTAGGTTGAGACCCCGCAACGAAGTGAGGAGGCTCAAGCACTGTCCCGCGGAAAGCGACGCCATTTGCGGAAAGGAACAGCTACGATTTACCAAGAATAAATAAAACCGGGCAGATTAACAATTTGCCCGGCTTTATTTATTTCGTGCTTTTCAGTGACTGTGGTGGCTCTTCCATCCAGCCGTTCTTAACCATCAACTTTCCGCCATCTTTGGCATAATCAAATATATCTTTTGCAATTAAAGTCATCTTCATTGGTAGATCCGATCGAAGGCTAAACGATGTGCCAAGAGCATTACTTGTTAGACCAAAACTGCTGAGCAAGTTTGTAAGGTACATCATGAGCTTCTCTGAGTATGGGGATTCAGTTGACAGGGTAGGATTTCCCCAAGCAACTATCGGTGGCTGAATATCACTTTTTAGGAGTGTATCACTGAAAGTATCAATTATTTGTTTAGCCAGGTCTTTCCCTTTTTCTAAATACTTTTTCACTTCTTTGTCCTTGCTTACCTGCTCAAACCCTCTTAACAACTGAAAGCCAAGTACATTAGTTTCAATACCTTGATACAAAAGGGAAACTTCAATAGCATTCAACGGCCTCTTTTCACTGAAAATATTAAAGCCTGCCATATAGCCTTCTCCCTTTACAAACTCCACCTTTTCAGGCATAGGAATCATTGGCGGACGAGTGAGTACCCCATCTTTCAATAAGAACTGAGTCGTTTCGTTATATGTATTTTGAGCTACGTCAAAAAATCGTTTGTATAAATCAGTTACGTCTTGTCGGTATGACATACTAATATGCAAAGCATTGAGACCGATGGTTATTTTCATCATCACTCTTAGGAAAAGTGCATCGAAATACTGGTCATACAATGGCTTCGTGGACGGTTTTACATCGCTTTCGACATATCCAACAGGCACCACAATCTTTTCTTGCTTAAAAAGTGCCGTTAATTCATTGATAAAATTTATTTCTTGATTGTAGTAGGTTTGAACCAAATTGTGTACTTCTTCATTTTGTTTGTTCGCAAGAAAATGCTCTAAAAGCCTCGCAAGCATCGTTTTATGTTGATACGTCATCCACAAATTACCTATTTCAGACGATGACAATTGCTTATCCATTTAGACTTGCCCCTCCCAAGATTAATTTTTTTTAGTATGTCCCACAAAAGTATTAAAAAATCGTCTCTTTTTAAAAAAGTAGACAACCCTCTCCCCTCCCATGCATACACATCTAAGTAGAAGACAAGCAAAGGAAAGGGTGAGTTTCACATGAAATTTTTTGTGATTAAAAAAAGTTTCCTCATTACGGTTGTACTCTGTATAATCGCTGGATTAGGCGGATGGTATGTTGTTAACAATGGGGTAGTACCAACAACAGGTAAACCCTCTGAAGAAGAAAATCTGGTATTTAATATGATTACTTCTGAATTTAAGACGAAATTGGATGACGGTACGGAAATAGAAGCATACCGTTTTGACCCTGGTACGATTACCGTACCAAAAGGCAAAGAAATTACATTAAGTATTTTTGGAGTAAATGGCAGTGAACATCCATATTCCATTGAAGGAACAGATATTAACGGGGTTATAAAAAAAGGCGAGGAAACTCTTATCAATGTAAGTTTTGACAAAGCTGGAGTATATAAACTCATCTGTTCCACTCATTCTCACCATAACGGACATCATAGTCCTCCAATGGTGGCTTATATTTACGTTTATTAGATCCAAAATGACCAGTCAAGATGTAGACTGGTCATTTTTATTTTTATATTTAATGCTTCTATAGTAAATGAATCTTTTGCAACGCCCTCAATTAATGGTATAATTTCAACGACATTAATTTTGGAGGAAACTAATTACATGCTTACAGTTACGAATATAGGATTACGCTATGGCGATCGAAAGTTATTTGAAGATGTTAATATAAAATTCACCCCTGGCAACTGCTACGGGTTAATTGGCGCAAATGGTGCAGGTAAATCAACGTTCTTAAAGATTCTTTCCGGTGAAGTGGAAGCTCAAACCGGGGATGTTTCCATGAATAAGGATGAGCGTATGGCTATCCTTAAGCAGAACCACTTTGAATATGAGGAACATGAAGTTCTTAAAGTGGTAATCATGGGACATAGCCGTCTTTATGAAGTGATGCAGGAAAAAGATGCTATCTATATGAAAGAAGACTTTTCAGATGAAGATGGTATGAGAGCTGCAGAGCTTGAAGGTGAATTTGCTGAATTGAATGGTTGGGAAGCAGAATCAGAAGCAGCAATCCTTCTAAAAGGTTTAGGAATTTCTGAAGATCTTCATACAAAGAAAATGGCCGACATCACTGGTGGCGAAAAGGTAAAAGTACTATTGGCGCAAGCTCTATTTGGTAAACCTGATGTATTATTACTAGATGAGCCTACCAACCACTTGGACATTAAAGCAATTCAATGGTTAGAAGAGTTCCTTATCAACTTTGAGAATACAGTCATTGTTGTATCCCATGACCGTCACTTCTTAAACAAAGTTTGTACACATATTGCTGACTTGGATTATGGAAAGATTCAAATCTATGTCGGTAACTATGACTTCTGGTATGAGTCCAGTCAGCTTGCATCCAGAATGGCATCTGATGTGAACCGTAAAAAAGAAGAAAAAATTAAAGAGCTTCAAGCCTTTATTGCCCGATTTAGTGCTAATGCTTCTAAATCCAAACAGGCAACATCCCGTAAGAAACTTTTAGATAAAATTTCTCTAGATGATATCAGGCCTTCATCCCGTCGTTATCCTTACGTAAATTTCACGCCGGAACGTGAAATTGGAAATGACCTTTTACGTGTCGAAGGTTTAAATAAAACGATTGATGGCGTAAAAGTATTGGATAATGTAAGTTTTATCATGAACAAAGATGATAAAATTGCCCTTGTTGGTGGAAATGAAATTGCAAATACTACTCTTTTGAAAATTATCTCTGGTGAGATGGAAGCAGATAGTGGAACATTTAAATGGGGAATCACTACTACCCAAGCTTACTTCCCAAGAGACAACTCAAAGTTTTTTGAAGGTGTGGACATGAACCTTGTGGATTGGTTACGTCAGTATTCGCCTAATGACCAAACCGAGAGCTTCTTACGCGGCTTCCTTGGCAGAATGCTATTCTCTGGTGAAGAAGTAATGAAAAAAGCAAGTGTGCTATCCGGAGGGGAAAAAGTACGTTGTATGCTTTCTAAAATGATGCTTTCAGGGTCAAACGTACTATTGCTTGATGACCCTACAAACCACTTGGATTTAGAATCTATTACTGCTCTAAATAATGGATTAATCAATTTCAAGGGCTCCATTATTTTCACGTCTCATGATCATCAGTTCATCGAAACGATTGCAAATAGAATCATTGAAATCACACCAAAAGGAATGGTTGATAAACAAATGACGTACGATGAATATTTAGAGGATGCAAGTGTACAACAGCAATTAGCTGATCTTCATTCCTAAAGTTGTTAAAGGCCCTTTTTCTAAAGGGCTTTTTTCAAATTGTGAAACCTTCTTAACATTGTTTCGTATTAGTATTATTCACCATTTACTTATATAATTAATAGGTCGATTACATTTAGAATGAATGAGGTGTAGGAATGCCGCAAACGAAGTGGTTTAAAGTTGGCTATGGAATTATTGTCATACTGTTAATTATTTTCTTAGCATCACTAGTAGATTTTATCTTCACCCCTCTCACCGTGATGATAAGCACGTTATTTGCACCAATTATTCTTGCAGGTGTCATGTATTATTTACTAAGACCACTTGTTAATCTTGCGGATCGCTATATACCAAGAGCGTTGGCAATCTTAAGTATTTACCTTATGTTTATTGGACTTATAACTTTACTTTTGTTCCTTATTGGTCCTACTCTACAACAACAGGTTAATAGTCTTGTAAAGAATACACCGGAAATAATTAATGATATTAGAGATTACACAATTGAATTACAAGAAAATGAATATATTGCAAGGTTTCAGCAGGATGAACGTTTCTCCTTGGAGGAAATTTCAGGGAAGATTGCTGATAACCTGAATGCATATGTTACTGCGTTCGGCTCAAATGTAGTAAATGTCATCAGCGCCATTACTGGATTCCTTATTCTGCTGGTAGTTATTCCTTTTGTTTTATTCTACATGTTAAAAGATGGGGAACGATTACCTGATCAAGTATTAAAATTCATACCTCGTCAACATGAACGTGAAGGTAGAAATGTACTGAAAGACATGGATATTGCTTTGAGTTCCTATATTCAAGGACAAATCATTGTTAGTGTGTTTGTTGGGGTGTTAATCTATATCGGGTTTTTGATAATCGGACTTGAGTATTCATTGGTACTGGCTTTAATCGCTATGTTTACTAATGTCATTCCATTTATCGGTCCATTTATTGGTACCATTCCAAGTGTTATCGTAGCATTTTTCGACAGACCAATAATGGCTTTATGGGTACTGTTAGTCGTAGTAATTGTTCAGCAAATAGAAAGTAATTTTATCTCTCCTCAAGTAATGGGTAAAAAATTGGATGTACATCCATTGACAATCATTTTGTTGCTACTAGTTGCAAGTAAATTTGCTGGCTTGCTCGGCCTACTGCTTGCTGTACCAACCTACGCAGTTTCAAAAGTAATTGTCCTCCATACCATTCGGTTTATTAAACTAAGAAAAGTAAAAGTTACGGAAGATTCGCTTCTATAAATAAGGTAAAAGCATGTCATGCAAAGTGGATTTCACTTTCATGTCATGCTTTTTTATTGGAAAAATAGCCTTATAGTTGTTATGATGAATGTAGAACGATTTAGTTTAGTTCATTAAACAACAAAAGTGAGATGATAAAAATGGCGCAAACACATACCTTTTCAAAAGGAGAAGAAATTGCAAATACAGTCACACACGGGATTGGAATTTTAACGAGTATTGCAGCACTTGTTTTGTTGATTGTGTTCTCTGCAATTAACGGTACTCCCCTTCACCTGGCTACTTTCATTGTTTATGGTATAACCATGATTATGCTTTATACAGCCTCTACATTATTACATGCATTGCCTAAGGGAAAGGCCAAGAACGTTTTTGAAATACTTGATCATTCCTCCATTTACTTTTTTATTGCGGGAAGCTACACTCCCATTACTCTTATAATTATGGATGGTACCCTAGGTTGGACACTTTTTGGAATAGTATGGGGACTGGCAATAGCGGGAACGGTCTTTAAAGTGTTTTTTGTAAAAAGGTTTATTTTGGCTTCTACCCTTCTGTATGTATTGATGGGCTGGCTTGCTGTATTTGGTTGGAATGATATTACTTCTACTGTCGGGACTGGAGGTATTGCCTTTCTTGTTGCTGGTGGGGTTGTTTATAGTTTAGGAGCTGTTTTTTATGTGTGGCGGGCTTTTCCGTATCATCATGCGGTTTGGCATGTTTTTGTGTTAGGCGGAACTATACTGCATTTCTTTTTTGTTTTGTTATATGTGTTACCTATACAATAAGCTGTCCAGGAACCTGGACAGCTTTTTTTAGATTATCTTAATAAGTTGTAAATCTAAATATTTTCTGAAGACGGTACATGGCTTTTTTTACAATAGGCATGTCATCTTTATAGGTTTCATATGGGAGAGTGTACATCTCGTCTTCATTGCTCCATAGCCTTAAAAAGTAATCGTCCATATCCTTCATTACCTGTTCGTTGTTATTGGCAGTTATCTTTATATCAGTTTCTAAATTAAGATCATAAAGATTTCTTCTTGTGAAGTTTGCAGAACCACCGATAATAGTAGATTCTTCAGCCCGATTAAAATAAATCATTTTAGGGTGGTATTGCTCACCCTGGGTATTGTACCACCTTAATTCAATATTCCCTTGTCCTTCTTCTACCATTTCTGCTGCAACTGGACGATTTGGAAGACCAATTTTCTGTTGGCCAAATGCATGTTCATTAGGGTCAAGAATTAAATTCACCGTTACTCCCCGATTTGCAGCAGCAATTAGTTCCTCGATGATCTTTCTTTCCGCAAGATAGAACATCCCTACCCAGATTTCTTCCTTATCTTTGGATTTTTTTATTTCTTCTAGAACATGATCTAATATTTTTCTTTCCGTTAACAGCTGAACTGCAATGTCACCTTTCTCCGCCTGTCCAGTGTACTTTGGTAAAGTGCCTCCCCCAGAAAAATCAAGGATTGCCTGTTCTGTTTTTAAAATATCATTAATAATGTTTCCAGAAACTTCAAATGCTGTATTAGAATGCAATCCGCTGGCATCATGTGGATTTGCTGATGAGATGATGGCGGTTTTATCTGTTGCAACTACCTTTCTGTGGTTAGCTTTAATATTTAAGAGTTTTAAATAAGAGCGCATGGTTGTCTCAGGTGCATCTTTGGCCATCGGGTTTTTGATCCAACCTGAACCACCTTGACCGAACCATTGAAACAACACTCGCCAGACACCCGAGTAAAGCGGATTTGAATCACGTAGAACCTTTACATTTGTCTCAATTACTCTAATTCCATTATCCTTAAGGGTTGAGAGCTCTTCCGCTTCATGTGACCCGTAAGTCGTATTAATTTCATCTGTTATAAATACAATGTCCATATCTGGATTTTCATTCTTCTTGGAAATAATACTTTCCATTAAATTGGAACTTAACGGAGGGTAATCCATTTCTCCATCATGATATCCGTTGAATAAAAACATGTCTATTACGATAAATTCTTCTGCTTCATCTATCACTTCATATATACGGTCAAATATCGCATGTTCCTTCTGAAAGTCATCCTTTTTACCGTATGTAATATCATAGAGGAAATCAACTTCTGAAACGTAGTGAATGTCTCCTTCAAACGAAACCCCTTCCGGCAAAGGCTTATAACTGTGATAGACACTTGTGAGTATGACAATAAAAATGAGTACTAGAATAAAAGTCAGCATTTTATTTTTCTTTATATAGTTTTTCATCTTGTTTTCTTCCCCCTACAATAGTGGCAAATGACCAACTAAAATCCTTCTTATTTCTTTAATTAATCAAACGATAAATCTAGTCTAATCAGTTGGTCATCTTCTGGGCCAGGGTTTCCCCTTCCATCTGTGTTATTGGTTATAAAATAAACGGAATCCCCCTCCTTCCACACATCTCTAATTCGTCCGTTTTCTTTCCATAATACAGATTGTTGCTTGGAGTTAATGTCAAAAGCTCTCACCATTTCGCCTCTTAAGCTTGCTGCATACAGAATTCCGTTCTCGGCGAAAATGCCAGATGGAGCCCAAGTATCCGTACCAGAGTGAAACAATGGCGCTTCTACTTCTTCCGTATGGTCCTCTCCTGTATAAATTGGCCATCCATAGTTCTTCCCTTTTTTAATAAGGTTGATCTCATCGAATGCAGAAGGCCCATGCTCTGATGCGTACATCTCACCGGTCTCGCTGTCCCATGATATCCCTTGAGGATTTCGATGCCCGTAACTGTACACATAAGATCCTGGGAATGGATTATCCTCAGGTACCGTACCATCCAGATTCATGCGGAGAATGCTGCCTGTTAGCAACTCTTGATTTTGTGCAGAATCAGGTTCATTGGCATCTCCAACTGTTACATATAACTTGTCATCAGGCCCGATTTTTACCCGGCCGCCGTTATGAAAAATTGCGCCATCGATGTCTTCCAAGAGGACTCCTGTTTCCTTCCAGGCTGACCCGTCGTAGTTCAACATTACAATTCTATTCTTCACTGCCTCTTCCGTCCCATATGTATAATAAGCAAACGCGAGTCCGTTCTCCTGAAAGTCAGGGTGAAGTTCCATGCCAAGCAATCCACCCTCCCCATATACCAATAACGGCTTATCAAGCTGAACATCTTCCCTCGTCATGCCCTTATCTATTTTTACAATCTTCCCAGTTCTTTCTGTTATGAAAAAAGTATCTCCTGATTTCGTTATGGACCAAGGCACGTTTAATTTGGTCGCTATTACTTCTTTGTTATCAACGCTAAATTGCTGAGTTTTCTCATCCTTGTCAGGGGTTGCGTTCGTTTCCTGTACTTCATTGCTATTTTCCGGTTCCACCATAGGATTACAACCTGTGATAAAAACACACAACATGGTAATAGTTAACATGAAATTTTTCAAAAAAGTCACCTCTTTACTCTTTTCCCCTCATCTTTCAAGTCTAATCCAAATAACGAATGAAAATACAAAAAAACAAGACGTGTGTGCGCCTTGTTTCATTAAATGTTATGCTTTTTCAAAATAGGTTTTATAATATCCGCCAATATGGCCGCTGTTGTCTTTTACGAAAATAAATTCTTCCGTTTCATTTTTCACTTCGTACGTTTGTCCGACAGTCAGCATATTGCTCACTAGATATTTTTTTGCGTCTGTATGTACACACTTTACATGCTGTACCGTTTCTTTTTTATCCCAAGAATTATGTATCATTTGTTTTGCACCTCCACTGTTATCTCTCAACTATTTTACCTCATCTTTTATCAATGAACAAACACAACTGTTTTCTCATATGATTAGGTGAGGTGAAAATGTATGAGCAATAAAGTGTATACGGATCTACTGGCTTTACTGGGGGTTGGTGGTGCTCATCCTGGAGGGTTGGAGCTTACAAAAACCATCCTTCTAAAAGAAAGTCTTGATGATAAGAAACTACTCGAAATTGGTTGTGGCACGGGACAAACGTCTTTGTTCCTGCATGGTATGAACGTAGATATTACACCCATCGACAATCATCCTTTAATGATTACTAAAGCCAACCATCGATTTACAGAACAACAAGCGGATATAAAGGCCTTACAAATGGATATTGAAAAGACAGAGTTTGTTGAGAGTACTTTTGATTTTATTCTATCTGAATCTGTTTTATCCTTTACTGATACAGTCAAAACGCTACCGGAATTGCATCGATTGCTTAAAGAGGACGGTGTTCTGCTAGCGTTTGAAATGACGAAGAAAGATTCCATGCAACATGAGTTGGAAGACAGAATGAAGCAATTTTATAATATGCCTAATATTTTCAGTAAAATGGAATGGAAAGAAGCTCTTGAACAAGGTGGATTTAAGAAAGTGGAAATCACTCCACTAGCGATAGGAGAATTAGAACCATCTGAACCAGATATCAACCCTACTGAAATAATAGAAGAGAAGTATTTTGAAGTGATGCACCAACATGAAAAGCTGACGTATGAATCACAGAAACATATTGAATTAAGTGTAATACGAGCACAACGTTAAAAAGCTGGAGCTACATTTGTATGCTTCAGCTTTCTTTTGTGACATTTTGATTGTGTTCTATAAAGTCTTCCCTACATACTATGGAAATTCCATTTTTCTTTCCAAACAGGTGCAATTGGTCATACATATTATCAGGTTTAAAATTTATTAAACGGATGGGTAAAAGTTTGTCTGTATAAATGAATGCCCCTCTTGCTGACCATCCTACTCGTTTAAAAACCATTTTTCTTATGTCACTAGCAGTTATTTTTCTAGAGTAAAACGTATGACCTAAAAACAGTATTTCGTACTGCACTATTTTTTCATCCAACTTAACTTCATATCGAATGAAGTAGGAAAACAAGATGATTATGCCAATGGAAAGCTGTACTACTCCCCTTCCGTAATGAGCTTGAAACATTTGATAGGTTCCTTGAATCAACATCAAGGATAAAATAAAGCTGTGAACTGCGGTCGGATACTTTGCTATATAGTGCAATACAACATCTCCCATCAATTTGGATTAGGTTATACTTGGTGTAATGAACTTATTTTCCCACCTTTATCCCATAATTATCCTCTTAATTGTGAAAAGTAGGTAATATCTACAATATATATCATCCCATGCCAACATTTATACAGTGAAATAATTGTATATCCTTGTTACGATATTTTCTAGAGCGTCCGAGAGTTGATGATTATACACAACACAAGGAGGAATTCTTTTAATGAAAAAACTTATTGCAATCTCTACTGCAGCTGTAGCATTATTTGCCGGCACAGGATTTGATGCACTAGCAGCTGGTTCACATAAAGTTCAATCAGGCGATTCGCTTTGGAATATAGGTAAAACGTACGGTGTTTCTGTTAAGGAAATGCAAAAATTAAACAATAAAAACAATCATCTAATTTTCCCTGGGGAAGCTTTACAACTCCCAGAAAAGGTATCTGATCAAGAAAAAGAATTGTTGGCACGTCTTGTACATGCGGAATCTAAAGGGGAGCCGTATGAAGGTAAAGTTGCTGTGGCAACAGTAGTCTTAAATCGTGTTGATAGTGAGCAATTCCCTGACTCTATCAAGGATGTCGTATATGAAACCTCTGCTGGCGGAATTTATCAGTTCTCACCAGTTGGAAATGGTCAAATTGATAAAGCGGCAGATGAAGAAGCATTAAAAGCTGTGGAAGAAGCGATTGCATTCCGCGGTGATGGCAACTACTCTCTTTATTTCTTTAACCCTGACAAAACAAGTGATCAGTGGATTCGTACAAGAAAAGTAACGAAAACCATTGGTAATCACGTATTTGCACAATAATTTTACGTAAAAAGAGGCACCGGATTTATGTCCGGTGCCTCTCTTTATTATAAAGACTTATAATTCTTATGGTTGATAACGGTACGGATAGGTTCGCCAGTATTAGGATTTTTACCGAGTTCAACGATTACTGAGCTATCTCTGACAACGATAACGGTGCCTTTACTACCTTTTTTTGACCCTTTATTAATTTGAATCGTATCTCCAACTTGAACGTTTGTTGCTTTTGTTTCTTCCATGTTCTAACTCCACCTTTATTAATTCTTTATTCTCTTCTATCCTTATTATCCCCAATGGCTGATAAATATCTTTTAATATGTGTAAAAGTTATATCCCTAATTATTGCCGTTTCATTGAAAAGTTGATGGTTACCTCCATCTATAAGAACACACGTAGAATTTGGGTACTTATTAAAAATAAACTTTAAGTTATACCTCCAATTAACTGTCGTGTCTTTATTTCCCTGAATAATAAAAAGGGCTTTCTCACTCCCTGAAAGTTGTTCCGACAAACTGTTGTTCCACCGCTCTAGAGATTGAAGCCATCTAATAGGTAACTTCGTGAATTGAAGAGGATCCTTCTTCACAAGTGCTAAATACTCTTGGTCTGAAGAGTTTTTTCTAAATGTCCGGTTTAAATGAAATTTTTTCTCCCCAATGAGTTTAACACCAAATTTTGAAAATGACCACAAATATGGCTGAATCAAGGGGGCAACCAGAATTACCTTTTCAAATGTGCATGTATACTCGTTCATGTAAGTTAGAATGATAGCAGCACCTGTACTATGTCCCATTATCGACCATCTTTTATGGGTTATTCCTTTTTGTGTGATGTGAGAATGGACGGCATGGAGGACTTGGACATATTCAGAGAAATCATTAATATCTCCCCGGTCTCCTTTTGAGTGACCATGGCCCGGCAAGTCAAACGTAATGACACCGTATCCATCGGAAACTAACGTATGAATAATATTAGTAAGTGCTCCTGAATGATCTAGATAACCGTGAACAATGGTAACTAGTCCCTTATTCTTTTCAGGCAAGAAAGTTTGGATAAATATATCATGTTGATGGCAAGTAATTATTTCACTATTATGTATGAAACCCCATCTTTCTAAACCATAAAAGCTTAAATACTCCTGCTTGTTATACGTTACCATAGCTGACCTCTCTTCGTCCCTAAACCAAGATTACTTATTCTTATCTTACCTTATTTTCGAACAAAAAACCGAATAATTCCCCCCCTCTTGATGAAACATATAGGTAAATATGATGAAAGAGGTGTAGAGAATTGAAAATTAAAGGATTTTTAGTAACTGGCCTAGTCATGACGATGGTGATGACAGGTTGTGGAAATGTAGATGATTATGGTACTGCAAGAAATGACAATCCTGATGACGCACTAAATGTAAATTACGATAACATGGGGCGTTACAATAGGAATGTAAGAAATGGCGACATCAATCCACGAAGAGTGAATGACACAAATGAACCAAGACTTGAAGTGGCGGATGAAGCAACAAAAAATATTACGAATTTAAAAGAGGTAGAATCCTGCAGTGTTCTCGTTACTAATCGAAATGCTTATGTGGCAGCTGTTTTGGAAGGGAAAGGCAAAAAGGATTTAACAAAAGACGTAGAAAAGAAAATAGCAGATCAAGTGCGTAAATCAGACGGTAGTATCCGCAATGTGTATGTGTCAGTAAATCCAGAGTTTGTCGATCGTATGGAAGGTTATACGAATGATATTAGAGAAGGCAGACCTGTTGCTGGAATCTTTGATGAGTTTACAGAAGTAGTGCAACGTTTATTCCCGACTTCTAGGTAATGCAGGAGTAAAAGTAGCATTGTATATAGACAGTAAAAACCCAGATTTAACGGTCTGGGTTTTTATTTTTTATGAATATATTCCATTACTTCAATTGTTCATTCATCCCATGCCAAACATAGTACACGTCATCAGCTAGTTTTGCGGCATCTTGCGAGAACCATCCCGCAAGATCACGAAGTCTTCTTTGCTGTTTCTCCACAGGAACAATCCCCCGGCCCATTTCCAGTATGATTAGAACTATTCCTTTGCTCCTCTTACGTTCCTCCTCTTTCAACTCCAAAAGAAACGAATAAAAAAATTGCCGAATGGAATCATCATCTTGTTCCAATGAAAGAGCATTCATTATCCACTGTTCCCAGCCTTCTAAAACAAGAGGAGTATCTCCCTCCCAATTTAATCTCCAGTCGGTCAAGCTATGTTCATCGTACGCAGAAACCCAGCTTAGGTCCTCAGAATGAAGGGCTCTTACTGTAGATCTTTTCCCGCTGAAGGCACCACCGATAATGAGTTGCACTTCCACTCCCCCTCCCTGTCTACCAATCTTAATAAAAGTCCTCTTCCATGTGTAACAGCAGGTGATTCCCAAAAAGAGTTTGTAGCTTTGAATTTACTAAGGATGTACCGAATCACTCCACCGTGGGTCATTATCAGTATGGTTGCTTTTTCCTTTGAGAGCCTGTCTCTATCCAGCATATCCCAAATAAACGCATCCACCCTTTCTTGGAACATTTGCCCGCTCTCACCAGATGGTGTGCTATGTAATTCCCAATTATCAAGCCATTTCTGGTAACAAGGATCTTCCTTCAAATCTTCGTATTTTTTCCCTTCCCAATCACCAAAATTCATTTCTCTTATTCTCGGCTCAAGGTTTGGAGAATGTCGCAGGTGCAAGTACTCCAACGTCCTTTGACATCTTATCAGGTCGCTTGAATAGATGGCATCGAATGATAGACTTTCAAGCTCTTTTTTTAGTAAACCCAACTCATTTATTCCATCCAGTAGAATATTCTGATCCGTGTGACCAAGATAACGTTTGTCCCTGTTCCAATCGGTTATCCAATGACGAATGAGATATAGATCCACATAACGATCAACCCGCATAGTTCTCCTCCTTCAATGGCCGTCCCCAACAGATCACCATTACTTCCTTTAAAATGTTTCATCATCCAATGGCCATACAACCATGTGAAGAAGAAATAACCAAGCAATAGTACAAGATACTCCGGAAGTAATAGAAACAATGCGGCTATGGGTAAAAATGCCACGACCACATCTCCTCTAGTCAGGTTCTTTTTCCATTCAAAAGCCAGCCCTTGTTGCTGTGCAGTTGGTAAAAGATACATTAGACATACCGCAATGCCTCTTGAACAGGCAAGGATGACCAAGAAACAAATAATATATTGAAAGGATTCATTCAATAGCAAATAAATGAAGACTGCTTTCCATACTATCAGAAATAATAAACTTAAGATTCCAAAGCTACCAACCATCGGGTCTTTCATAATCTCCCACTTTTTCTCAAGTGTTGCATTGGAACCAATTGCATCCGCCACATCCATCCAGCCATCCAGATGCAGGCCTCCTGTGATCCAAATCCATATGGTCAAAATAAGCAGTGCCAGCATCCAAGTTGGCAAAATACCATGCAAAAGGGATACAGTTAAAACTAAAATCCCCCCCAATAACATACCTGTCAGCGGATAACATCTAAGTGCCCACCTACTAGTTTCCTTGTTCCAAGGGCACTCCACAGGCACAGGAATCCTGGTTAAGAATTGGAGAGATAAGCATAAACCAAACAAGCTATTTTTCACAATGACACCCCTCTTCCTTTCCAATACTTTGGAATACCAGCCCTTACCTGTACCGCCACTTCAGCTTGTTCAACGATATGTTGATGAAGTAACTCCAACATACATACATAGGAGCGGACCGTTTTATTACGGGATGAAGGTTCTTCGTTCAAATCATTGGAAACAATTATTAGAGTCAACCCTTTCTTCCTTGCAAGAGTCACCCACTCTTCCACTGCTGTAATTACTTCTTCTTTTTTCCGGGCGATTCCATCAAATAGCATGTTACTAAGCCAGATTGTCAGGCAATCCAAGAGGATCACATCGCCTTTACGTGCTTGCGTTATACTTCTGCCCACCTCAACCGGTACCTCTTCCACCATCCACTCTTCACCACGCTGTGCCTGATGCATCGCTATTCGCCACTCCATTTCTTTATCACTCTTTTGGGAGGTAGCCAAATAAACGAGACGAGTGGAGGGATTTTTATTATGAAGAGATAGAGCCAGCTTTTCCGCAAAGCTACTCTTCCCTGATCGAGCCCCTCCGGAGACAAAAATGATCAATCTAACTCCCTCCACTTTTTTAGAATCGAAAGCAATTTATCATTCTCTTCATCCGAACGTATGGCTAGCCTTAAGTGGCTTCCTTCCAACCCTTTAAAATTATGTGTATGCCTTGCCAAAATGCCGTGTTGGAACAAGAACGTGAAAAGCGTCTCCGTTTTTTCCGGACTCCTATTATCCTGAAGTAGATAGAAATTGACTGATGTGTTAGATAGATAGAAGTCATACCTTTCTGCAAAGGTTCGCAACTTCCTTGTCTGTCCGTCAAGCCAACTGAAAGTCTGCTCCACAAAGTCTTGATCCCTTAATAAAAGCGGAGCAATAGCACTTGCCAAAGCATTCACACTCCAAGGTACCTGGAAGCTTTTCATTTCATTTATAACTGCTTCGCTAGCCATCATATAACCTAACCGAAGGCCTGGTATCGTGTACATTTTTGTCAGTGACCGGAGTAAAATCAGATTAGGATATTCTTTTAGCAACGGAGTCAACGACTCGGATGGAACAAAATCAGCGAACGCTTCATCTATAACTAGGAAGGTATGATTATGAAGCCCCTGTTCCAGTAACATTTTTATCTCTGCTTTCGGAATAACCACTCCAGTTGGATTGTTAGGACGACATAGGAAGAAGACATCCAACTCTGGAAGTGCTTCAAGCAGCTGATTCATCGGCAGCCGAAAATCCTCCATAGGCGATGTTAAAAAGTCTGTCACCTGTAGATGATAATGCCTACATGCCCGTTCATATTCCGAAAAAGCAGGATGCACGATCCCAGCCCTTTTCCTTTCAAAATATTTAGCCGCAAGAAAAATAGCTTCCGCCCCCCCATTGGTAAGAAGCATTTCCTCCTTATGAATCCTTTCCATACATGCCAATGCACTAGTGCTAAACGTATAGTTCGGATCAGGATAACACAACAACTTCTTCCACTGCTCTTCCAACTCACCCTGCAACCATTCAGGTGGTCCCAATGGATTAAGATTCGCACTAAAGTCTAAGACTTCTTGCTCTTCTGCTTGCAAAAGCTTCTTCATCAAATCTGGCTGACCGCCGTGTTCTGGCCAATTCATCCTTAACCCTCATTTCTGTCCCAGTAAAAATAGTAATAGAATTTCTAGTCCTAGAAATACGCCCCAACCACCATGCATGTATAAAATGGATTTTGGGATATCATCTGCCACTAGCTTTCTATGAAAATCCCCCATCGTTTTCCTGTTAGATTTAATCCCTTTATAATAATTCACACCACCTAGCTGGATCCCCATTAACCCTGCCGTCATCGCTTCCGGCCATCCGCTATTGGGGCTGGGGTGTTTCCTTGCATCCCGCATGGTAATGGTCCAACCGGCTTTTCCATTAGATCCTTTGATAAAAATAGAAGATATCCAGATGGACAAAGCTGTCAATCTGGCCGGGATAAAGTTAGCAACATCATCCAGCCTGGCAGAGGCCCACCCGAAATCCAGAAATCTTTCATTCTTATACCCTACCATTGAATCCAAGGTATTGATGGCTCGGTATGCCATGGCAAGAGGGGCTCCACCAAGCATTGCCCAGAACAAAGGGGCGGTAATGCCGTCTACTGTATTCTCTGCTATGGTTTCCACTGTACCCCTGACAACTTCACTCTCTGACAAGTCCTCTGTATCTCTCCCCACAATCATGCTAAGGGCCATCCTAGCCTCTTTCAGCTTTCCACATAGAAGCGGGATCAAGACACTTTTCCCTGCATCTGATAATCCCTTGATGGCGATGGTTGTCCATATAAAGTAGACCTCCATCAGCACACCTGCATAAAAATGCATCTTATAGGATAGTGCTACGATAAAGAATACAAAGCAATAAACAATGAGGACCACGCTTAAAGCTAGAAGTACGCCCTTCCATCTTCGCTTCCGCCCTTTGTTCAAGGACCTCTCCAAGAAGGAGATAAGTTTCCCCATCTGTACCACAGGATGTGGCAACCAGCGCGGATCGCCCAGGAGCACATCCAACACTATGGCTGCAACCAAAATAAAAATACTTATATAGAAAACATCAGCTATCATATTTTCTTACCTATTCTTTTTTGGTATTTCTGTATGGCTTTTGTTACCCCTTCATAGACAAGATGTCCAATTCCTTTACCTATAATGGTTCCGGATCCAGCATAAGGTGTCTTTTCCCCTTGTTGGGTGACAGCCAGAACCATGGCATCGGTGGAAGTCCCTGTTGCAATGGTGCCGGTCTTCGGATCTTGCACCTTTAAATCATGGAGCGCCTTTACTTTTGCCTCGGTGGCTGACATCATTGCATTGACCAGCCCACCATCCGTTAAATGTGCTTCAACAAAAAGCATGATGTTAATGGTCCCAATAGTCACTGGCGTCTGACACAGCTCCGTACTTGTGATATCAACCGCATTGCCAACCCCTGCTGTAACCACTGCCATGAACTCCATTGCCTCGATTTCCTTCTTGCTTATCACAACATCCGAAAGATTGACCGCCGTCATCATCCCGACTGACTGTTCAGTCGGGATTTCCATTTGACGCAACCATTTTTGGATATCTTTTTGAGGATGATCACAGTAATAATCCTTATCTACATGAAAGTTGCAGAAATGTTTCTGCCATTGGATCCCTTCGCCAATCACTCCATTGGAGATGGTTCGTAACGGCTTGTTTGATTGGACATGAACGCATCTTTCATCCATGTCAACTACGAGATTAGCCAAGCCATGAACTTCATTCTTCACTTCCAAGTTTGGGGTCATTAAAAGTTGAGGTTTAGGGACAACTGGATGTGGTCCTGCTTTGATTAGCACATCATATACTCTTTCAAGTTGTTCCTCTTTTCGGAGTGTGTCGGAGTCCCCCACCTCCAGAAACCTTCCATTATGTAAAAGTGCCAAACGATCTGCATACAAGGATGCCACATTCAAATCATGCAGGATGGCAAAGACAGTTAAGCCTTTCGTATGCTGCCATTCTTTGATAAGGTCCAACATCTGGAAGGTGTGCTTAATATCAAGATGGTTGGTCGGCTCATCCAACAGGAGGATTTCCGGTTCCTGAGCAAGGGATTTTGCAAGAAGTACCCGCTGCTTCTCTCCTCCGCTCAATTTGCGGAACTGCTTATTTTTGTGCACGGTCACCCCGGTAATATCCATCACCTGCTGCATGATTTCCTTATCTTCTTTTGTAAGGCTCTTAAGAAATCCTTTTTGGTGTGGGTACCGTCCAAGACTAATGATTTCTTCGACAGTATAATCAAATGAAACCTGTAGTTCCTGTGTAAGCACCGCGATTTTTTTAGCCTTTTCCAACTTTGTAAAGGAGGAGAGCTGCCTCCCTGAAAGTAACAGTTCCCCATCTACCACCGGAAGCTGTCCTGTCACAAGTTTGAATAGGGTGGTCTTCCCACTCCCGTTCGGCCCAAGCAACGCGAAGAATTCCCCTTTATTAATTGTCAGATTCACTCCTCTTATAATCGGCTTTTCCGGTCGATAGCCACCAACAAGCAGCTTTAGTTCAATCATTTCCTTTCCCCTTCCCAATCCTTTCTCTGATAAGAAGACCAGCAAATACTGGCGCACCAATCAAAGCGGTAATAACACCTATCGGCAGTTCTTTTGGTGCAATGATGGTTCTTGCCAGTAAATCTGCCAATACCAGAAACCCCCCGCCTATAAGCATAGAAAAAGGAAGCACATGACGATGATTCGGCCCAGTCAATAGCCTCACCAAATGAGGAATCACAAGCCCCACAAACCCGATGGACCCAGACACGGCAACAGCGGAACCTGTCAGAAGAGAAGCACCAAATAAGATGAGTATTTTTCCTCGTTTCACATTTACTCCGATATGGTCTGCCGCTTCTTCCCCCAGCGCCATTGCATTCAATTCACGATAATGTAGAAACAAAAGGATGGAACCAGCCAACATAAACGGGAAAATAAGTTGTACATGCCCCCAACTTCTCATCCCCACACTTCCGTATAGCCAATAAATGATTTGGGTCATTGCTTCTTTATCACCAAGGGCAATGATCAATGAAATGATGGAGCTGATAAAAGCGCTGATGATGATTCCCGCCAGGATGATGGTTTCGATCGCCAGCCCCCGGCTGCTCAACCTGACTAGTCCGAACACAAGGAGCAAGCATAGCAGTCCACTGACAATAGCTACAACAGGAAGGGTGTAATTACCCAGCCCGATGATGGTAATATTGAAAAAAAGCACGGCAACTGCCCCCAATGCAGCTCCGGAGGAAACCCCGATGGTGTAGGGATCAGCAAGGGGATTCCTTAACAATCCCTGAAAAGCTGCGCCGGCAAGCGCAAGGGATGCGCCGACAAACATGGCAAGCAACACACGAGGAAAGCGGATATTCCAAATGATCATTTCTTCATTCTTCGGTATGTCAGGTAGCCAGCCCATCCCAAGTGTATTTTCCGTCAAGATATGCAAGATGGTTGGAATCGGGATGGAGACACTGCTGTTCAATAAACCAAGGAGGGCTGCACCAACTACAAACCCTCCGCTACTAAGATATAACCAAAATAGCCTATTACTCAAAAATCTCCGGATAGATAAGTTTCGCAAGGTGCTCCACCCCTTCAATCAAGCGAGGTCCTGGTCTTGTTACCGTATCACTGTCCACATCATGGACATTTCCATCTTTGATCGCAGGAACTTCCCCCCACCCAGACCGGGCCATGACTCCCTCTTTTGGGTTGTCCACATAATAGCCATAGGTAGTGATGATCACATCTGGATTTAACTGAACAATTTCCTCTTCCGTCAGTTTTACCCAGCCTTCCTGATTGCCGGCAGCATTTTCAGCTTGAATGGATTCCAGCATTTCATGCATGAATGTCCCTTGACCTGTCGTGAAAATATCCGGAGCAGGAGAAACCTCCACCCAGACTTTTTTCTTTTCAGTTACTTGCTTGGCTTTTTCTTGCACTGCGAGTAGTCGTTCCTTCATATTGGCAACCAATTCTTCCGCCTTTACTGTTGTACCCGTTGCTTTTCCAATCATTTCGATCGTTTCATAAACATCCGCAAACGAGGACTCGCTGCCAATGACTATGACACTTATTCCCGCTTCCTCATATTGTTTGAGGATGGCATCATGGTTCTGATGATGATAATCCGTTACAAAAATCACATCAGGCATTAGTGTCAAAATCATTTCCGCATTCATGTCCTGGCCGCCAACCTTTTCCACATCTGCGGTTTCCGCTGGATAGTTACAATAATCGGACACACCGATCATTTTGTCTCCAAGACCAAGCGCATAAGCAATTTCCGTATTGCTAGGTTGCATGGAGATGATGCTTTCAGGCTCTTTTTCAATGGTGATTTCCTGACCTGAATCGTCCGTTATGGTGATAGGAAAGGCAGAGTTCTGTGATTGCTCCTCACTGCTTTTATTTTCATCGATTGCTGCATCATTTACATTTCCGTTTGTTTCCTTAGAGATTGACCCACATCCTGTTAAAATTCCCACGATTAAAATAAAAACAAGACCGATAATCCCCCATTTTTGTTTTATTTGTTCCATCTTTTTTTCTTCCTCTACTTTTTTCTAGTTGATATTTTTAGATTTTTTCTGCTACCCCTGCCGACTCAAAAGTCGCCATCTCTTTAACAATATTTGTAGCTGCCTCTAGAATTGGAAAGGCAAGAGCCGCTCCAGATCCTTCCCCAAGCCGGAGACCGAGATTCAAAATGGGCTTTTTATCTAGTAGCATGATAGCATGCTTATGACCTGCTTCCATGGAATGATGACCGATGAAAAGGTATCCATTTACTTCAGGGTATAGTTTCTTCGCAATCAGTGCAGCAACGGTGCTGATGAAACCATCCACAAGTACAGGGATTTTATGTTCCGCTGCCGATAAAATGGCCCCAACCATTCCGGCAATCTCAAGTCCCCCTACCTTTGATAGAGTATCGATTGGATCGGTTGGGTCAGGATTCCGTTCCTGGAGCGATTGACGAATGACTTGTTGTTTCCTTTTCAATTGGTCAACACTTATTCCAGTTCCAGTCCCAATGACCTCCTCTACACCCAAACCGCTTAAGGCTGAAAGGATAGCACTGCTGCTCGTGGTGTTCCCAATTCCCATTTCCCCAATGATCAGACATTTCGCCCCGTTCTCGATGACACTTGTTGCCATGTCGCTTCCCACTTCAATCGCCTGCCATGTCTCCTCCCTAGTCATGGCGTCCCCCTTCAGGAAGTTTGCGGTCCCATGACGGATTTTTTTCATATGAAGTCCTACCCTGTCCACATCTGCCGCCACCCCTATGTCGACAATTTCAACTTTTGCCTTGATTTGCTTCCCCAATACATTTATGGCTGCTCCACCATCAAGGAAATTGTGAACCATCTGCACAGTCACTTCCTGAGGGTATGCCGACACTCCCTCCGAAGCGACTCCATGATCAGCAGCAAATACAATGATTCCTGGAGGTGTCACCTCTGGAAAATCCTTCCCTGTAATCTGCGCAAGCTGGATGGCTATTTCCTCCACAGCCCCTAAACTTCCTTGAGGCTTAGTCAAGGAGTTTACATATTCCTGCATCTTCGCACCTTGCATCAGGTTGATGGGATTTATTGCAAACACTTTCTCCAATCGCTTCCCCTACTTTCTTTTTGTTTAACCTCTGAAATTCAACCATCTTTTCCTTAATCTTTTCCATAGCAAGATGCCTGCTCACAACATCTGCCAATCTATCAAAAGACTCTTCTCTTTTTCTCTCAAAAGAGGATCTGTTTGTAATCGGAGACAGCCCTTTCTTCCGCCGTAATGTGTTCAACAGTCCCTCTCTGAATCTGTCATTATGAAAGAGACCATGGAAGTATGTACCGATTATATTTTCCATTTGAACTCCATCTGTTCGGTCTGCTAACACAACAAAATGCATGATATCTTCTCTTTCATGGACGGTAGTTACTCCCATGTGGATTTCATAACCTTTTAGTGACAAGTGCTTTCCCTCAACCTCCACCATCCCCTCTGAAAGAACCGTTTTCTTCTCCTTTGTCAGGTGCGTTTTCATGGGGATGAGATGAAGACCGGAAATCACTTTTAGCGAAGATTCCACCTCATATTCATCCACAACTTCCTCACCAAGCATTTGATAACCCCCACAAATCCCGATTAATTGTGTCCTTTGATCTGCCAGCGACTGAATCAGGTTCCCTAGACCACTTTCATGTAAGAATTGCAGATCTCCTAACGTATTTTTGCTACCTGGGAGAATGACCAAGTCCGGTTTTCCGAGTTCTTCCGCCTTTTGCACATACCTCACATGGCAATCCTCCTCAGAAAAGAGTGGGTCCATATCAGTAAAGTTCGAGATATACGGGAAGCGGATCACTGCAATATCCAAGTCTTTCGTATCATCTTTATCTTTGGAAAAGCTATCAAGGACTACGGAGTCCTCTGCTTCAATATGTAAGCCAGTTACGTAAGGAATCACACCTAATACGGGTATGCCGGTGTATGCTTCAAACCATTCCAACCCAGGTTCGAGGAGGGTTATATCTCCCCTGAATTTATTGATGACAACGCCTATGACTCTTTTGCGGTCCTCCTCTTCTAAGAGTTGCAAAGTACCGACAAGGCTTGCAAATACGCCACCCTTTTCTATATCACCTACCAGAATAACTGGAGCATTGGTCAACCTGGCAATCCGCATATTCACAAGCTCTCGATCATTGAGGTTGACTTCGGCAGGACTCCCTGCACCTTCTATCACAAGAATCTCGTATTCCCTTTGAAGGCGAAGATAGCTCTCTGTTATGAGTTGCAAACCTTTTCCGTAAAATTCTTGCCGATATTCACCTGCCTTCATATTTTGAAATAGTTTGCCATGCACCACAATTTGCGATTGATAGTCGCCGGTAGGCTTAATCAAAATAGGATTCATGTCAGTGGTCGCCACCACACCAGCTGCTTCCGCCTGAACGCCCTGTGCCCTGCCTATTTCCTTTCCATCCATCGTAATATAGGAATTTAGCGCCATGTTCTGCGATTTGAACGGTGCGGTTTTATAACCTTCTCTTGAAAATATCCGGCACAATGCAGTTACGACAGCGCTTTTTCCCGCATCGGAATGCGTTCCTTGGATCATCAGTGGCGTCCCTTTAAACATGCAGTTTTACCTCCAGACATCTTTGAATCCAGTTTTCCACGACCCTTGGATTGGAGCCAAAATGAATATGCGTATAACCAGCGATTAAGTTTTTAGTAACATAGCCGTCTGTCCCTATTCCTCTCATTCCTTTTGTTTCGAAGGCAGCGGGTAGCTCTGATTCCTGATGAAAGGTGGAATAGTGAAACTCATGCCCCCTTGCCACCTCTCCCTCCTTCAAGAGAAAATTTCCGTTTAGCCCTTTGATCTCCCTGTAACCAAGGGCAGCGAGCCTGGTTTGCATATGCACAATACCAGGAATGATCCCTACCATTGGATAAGTCTCTCTTCCTGCAGTCACAATTTCCTTGCATAAATACATATAGCCTCCACATTCCGCAAAGGTTGGAATTTCCCTTTTCACAACTGCCTGATAGATGCTATTCATGCTTTTGGTATTAGTTGAAAGTCTTGGTGCAAATTCCTCCGGGAAGCCTCCGCCAAGATAGACACCATCCACATCACTCGGGACCACTTCATTTTCCAAGGGAGAGAAATAGACTAACTCCGCCCCTCTGTTTTGCAAAAGCTCCAAGTTCTCTTCGTAATAAAAATGGAAAGCAGCATCATAGGCCACAGCTATTCGAACTTTTTTATTTGGATTTGAAGAAAAAATGGATAGTTTGTTTATGATTGGAAGCTCTGAAGCTACTTCCGCCAGCTCATATAAGTGATCTAAACCCACCGTGTTTGCCACACGCTCACCCAAAGCATGAAAAAAACCTTCAAGTTCTCCTCGTTCAATAGATGGAACAAGGCCTAAATGTCTCTCAGGCATCTCAATTTCTGATTCTCTTGTTAGATATCCGAGTACGGGAATCTGACACTCAGATTCAACTGCAGCCTTTACTAAGTGAAAGTGTCCTTCGGTTCCTACTTTATTCGCGATTACACCAACAATGTTCACTTGGTCAGATAGTATCTGATACCCTTTGACCATTGCAGCCGCACTCCTAGCCATTCCGGAGCAATCCACCACAAGCACGACAGGACTTCCGGTGAGGATGCTAATTTCTGCACTGCTTCCCTCATTTGAAAGGGGATCCTTCCCATCATAAAAGCCCATCACCCCTTCTATGATGGAAATATCAGCACCCTCACTTCCCCGCACCAATACTTCTTTCACACAATCAGATGAAAGCATCCAACTGTCCAGATTCCTCGATTTCCTGCCTGTCACCGCCGTGTGGTAAGAGGTATCGATATAATCCGGACCACATTTAAATCCTTGTACATGAAGACCTTTTTCCCTCATAGCAGCCATCAAGCCGATGGTGATGGTTGTTTTACCTACCCCACTCCCTGTTCCTGCTATGAGAATTCTTCTTCTACCCATTTCCTTCCCACCTTCCTCTTAAAATTCCACCCCTTTTACTGCCGGGATCCCCTTATCGTAATAATGCTTTTCCGCGTGGACGACTGAGACCAAATCTGCTGCAACTTGAACTTGTTCGGATGCATTTCTTCCAGTTATAACAAGATGAACGTGATCAGGCTTGTTCTTGATAAGTTCCAAGACCTCTGTTAATGGTAGAACATCATCCACCGGAAAACCTTGAATCGATAAAGCGTTATTCAGTTCATCCAACACTACTATGTCATAATCCCCACTCATGACAGCTTCTTTCGCTTTTGGCCAACCGATGCGAAGTGCTTCACGATGCTCTTCAGGAGTCTTTGTCCACGTGAAGCCAATCCCCAGTTGCTCCATCTCGACTCCTAATTTACTCAGGGAAATCTGTTCACCGTATGTACGATTAGGTGATTTGATAAACTGATAGATCTTCACCTTCATCCCCCTGCCTACCGCGCGAACCGCCAGACCAATCGCTGAAGTTGTTTTGCCTTTTCCATCTCCGGTGTACACCAGTGTCAATCCTTTTTGTTTTGCTTTCCCACTCATAGAACATGCCTCCTGTTTTTTTTTCCAATAAAAAAACGCCTTTCTGCTAATAGCAAAAAGACGTTTAAAGGGCCATCCAATTCAGCCACTTAAAAGCTCTTACAAAGAATCGCTTATAAATGTGAAAACTGAATAAAAATAAATGAATGTCACTTTAAGCATTCTTTCCTCGCAGAATCCTTAAAAACAAATAGGCAGGTCTCCTGACTTGCGTTTCAAGCACATTGCCGACCCTTCCCATGCTTTTGCACAGTGGATATCTTCGGCAATATTCAACGCTTACAGTGGCGGGGTCCGTGCTGGATTTTCACCAGCTTCCCTTTTAACCTTTCTTCACAAAGGCACCTAAATGTTGTATCGTATCAAATAAAATATGAAATTGTAATTTATTGTTTTAATAAAAAGAGCTTAAATTAACAACGAATTTATTGTAGCCTATTTTCTTTCAAATGTCTTTAATAAATTTTTGGGCTTTTTGAAAAAGTATAATAACTCCATAAAATAAGACCAACTGCGACCTGGTGCATAAACAATTATGCAGTGTCCTCTACATTTGATAAAACTTATTACATCTGGCTCAGCTTATGTTTTTAGGGGAAAGTATTTTTCACCAATTGCCCCTAGATTGTTGAAGAAACAATTCCATCAGTTACTAATTAGTATTTTAATCTCATCTTTATTTTCTTCAACTAAATCATTGAGGTGCTTATTTGCTTGTTCATCATACTTTTCATAATCATCACTTGGTTCACCTAATACTTTTTGTATATAGGCATTAACATAAGCAACCGTTTCAGTTGTTATCTCCATGTACTTTTTGTAATACGCTTCTGGTGCTAGTCCAAGTTTTGCAGCTTGTGGTTCAACAAACTTACGAATTGAATTTGCAGCCTCTGTATCTATATCTTCAGGTGGATAATCCTCCAATGCCTTTATCGTTTCATTTATTTCTTTTGACACATCGATATTCATTTTCTTCGCTTCTTCTATTACTAATTTTGCTTTTATTGTCCCGTCCAACATATTAAATATTTCTTCATCAGGATACAAAAACCGTAATTCACCAATTGTTATATCTTCTCCTTTAACTATCGCAGCAACGTCTTCATCATTATATTTGGGTGAATTCGAGCACCCTGATAAGAAAATTAAATATATAACTATAATAGAACAAAAGATTTTATACATAATTTTTACACCTCTCTTCAAAACCACAACTTAGTAATATTAGTTACGAATAATCTTAAACAAAGTTTCGTTCCTCCTTTATCCTGCCCAATTCCTATGTAAGGAGCAACCCATTGTGCTGCAATCGCTCTTATATAGCTTAGCAATCAGGTATTTAAAACTTTTCTTTTTTTAAACGATAATACAAGTGCCATAACAAATAAAATTACAGAAATGAGAATTGTTGTTCCCGAACCAATAGGTGTTAAAACCCCTAAAATCAATATTATTATTCCAAATATAATCATGCTGGCAACCAATATAACTCCTCCTTCTTCAAATTTACTTTATATCATCGTGCAGTTACTCTTGCTATTGAACAATCGCCATAGATTGTTGAACAATCATTTATTTCTCTTCTCCGAGTAAAGAATACACGTTACCATTTTTTACGGAAAACGCTCCTATAACCTCTCCATCGCTCATCATAACGGTGACTGATATACGACCTACTAATACATCACTTAATGGATGATTGCTTACATAGAAAAACTCGTGGTGAATTTCTTTATCTATATAGAACTCTTGATCATGCTGTTGTACTGATAAAAAGTTAG